>JBOHFU010000850.1:0-1844 GCA_050699675.1 Pseudonocardiaceae bacterium | reverse complement strand
CTCACCAGTCCACCCCGGCCTGCGCCACCCCGACGTGGCACAGCTCGCCAGGCTCCATCCGGTAGCGGTTCATCACGGTCAGGCCTGGGATGTAGACGTGCACGCTCACCGCGGGGACCGTGCCGGTATTGGTCACCTGGTGAACGTAGTGCGGGCCGAAGACGCGGCAGTGCCCGACGGCCAGCGCCCGGGTGACCTCCACCGGCGACCGGCCTGGTTTGGCTGCGACCACCCGCTCGGTCAGCGTGCCCGCCCCGACCGCGAAGGCCCCTGATGCCGGGCCGTGGTCGTGCAGGTCGGTGCCTTGGCCGGGCAGCCAGGACAGCAGCCACACCTGGTGCTGTCCGGTGCGTTCGAGCAGCCGGTACCAGCGGGTGTCGGTGCGGTAGTCCACCAAGGGTCGCCACCGCTCTGGGTGCGCGGCCAGCCTCATGGCGAGGCTGATGGGGCCGCCGGAGCTGGCGCTACCTGGAACTGGGACGGTGAGGTCAGGGACGGCGTACACGGGGGTTCCTCCGCGGGATCGGTGAACCGACCGCGCGGGGCCACCACCCGGGCAGGGCGTGCCATCAGGGAGGCGCGGTCAGCAGGGCAGGGGATTCACCGCGCGGGACAGAGCGCACTCGCCACCCGGCGCAGATCCACCGGGGACCGCCGGACGAGGACGACAGTGCTACTCACAGTAAGTGATCAAACCAGCAGATACCCGTCCTGGTCAAGTGGCATCGAGTGCCTGACGCAGATCGGCGAGCTTCTCGGCCAGCACGGCGGCGGTCGCGACATGCCTGAAACGCTACCGGCTCACAGCAGCCCGTAAGATCACGACGTGGCGTTGCCGGATCAGGAGCTGATCGCGCTGCTCGCCGATCTGGAGTCCGATCGGGTGGAGCGCAAGGAGAGCGCAGCCAACTCAGATCAGCTGGCGCCTGAATGAACGCCGCCGCTCACTCGATCTGCTATTCGATTCTCGTCCCATTCCTGGGAGTTCGCTGACCGACCTGGACACCTACGCATTCACCGCGGTGCTTCTGCCCGCTCTGCTGCCCCGCGACGTGTTGCTGGAGAACGAGCGGACCACCGAGCAGCGGCTGGCAGCCCTCCGGCTGACGAGCCAGGACTCCATCCCAACCGCTGCGGGTGTCCTCGCCGTAGGAGTCGATCCGCTGGCCTTCGTACCAGGCGCATATGTGCAATTCCTCCGCCTCGGCGGTGAGGGGCTGGACGCACCGATTAAAGATGAGAAGCGGCTCGACGGAACTTTGCTCGACGTACTCCGCCAGCTGGACGAGTTGCTCGAACTCAACATCGCGACTGCAGTCGACTTCACGTCCGGCCGCCAGGAGGAACGGACGGCGGACTACCCCCTCGTCGCGCTGCAGCAGGTGGCCCGGAATGCCGTGATGCATCGCAGCTACGAGCACACTGCGTCGCCGGTTCGCATCACCTGGTATTCCGACCGCGTCGAGGTGACCAGCCCGGGTGGGCCGTACGGGATCGTCTCGGTGGACAACTTCGGCCTGCCTGGCATCACCGACTACCGCAACCCCACACTCGCCGATCTACTCCGGGGTCTCGGCTACGTGCAGCGATTCGGCATGGGGTTGCCATCGACGCGCCGGTCGCTGGACATCAACGGAAATCCGCCACCCGAGTTCACGGTCATGGAGTCTCACGTCTCCGTGACGATCAGGAGGCGACCATGACTCCACCAGTGATTACGTTCTTCAACAACAAGGGGGGCGTCGGCAAGACATCGCTGGTTTATCACTTGGCCTGGATGCTCGCGGATCTCGGATACCGCGTCGTCGCGGCCGACCTAGACCCGCAGGCGAATCTCACGGCTG
>JBOHFU010000849.1:0-1847 GCA_050699675.1 Pseudonocardiaceae bacterium | reverse complement strand
GGTCGAGCCGTTACATGAACGAAACCGCGAATCGTGAGCCATCGGTGGTAGAGCGGTTGCTGGACGGACCCACCGGCTTGGGAACCTCGGCAGCGCAGACCAAGCTGTCACCCAACGCTCTGGGTCTACAGAGGATCAAGTACCACACGCACGTGCCGTATGAAGCGGTGGGTCCTACCACCCTGCCGGAATTCCACATGCCGTACACCGCGCGGGTCAATGGCAACCTGGAACGGTCGCGTCAGTATTGCATTGACTGGGCCCGCCGGATGGGCATGTTGGAGTCCCTCCCCGGCGGTATCGGCATCTGGGATGAGGAGAACCTCGCGTCGTTCGATTTCGCCGTCTGCGCGGCGAGGATCCATCCGGACGCATCCGGTCCTGAGCTCGATCTGTCCTCGGTCTGGCTGACCTGGGGGACCTACGGTGACGACTACGTCCCGGCGGTCTTCGGGAGCACCCACGACATGGTGGGTGCGAAGGTGTTCATCGCACGGCTGCCGATGTTCATGCCGCTGGATTGCGGTGCCACGCCGCCGCCGGCCAACCCGTTTGAAAGAGGCCTGGCCGACCTGTGGATACGCACAGCGTCTCCGATGACCATCGATCAGCGGAGTCAGTTCCGGCAGGGCGTCGAGAACATGACAACAAGCTGGTTGTGGGAGCTCGCGAATCACATCCAGCACCGGATCCCCGATCCGGTTGACTATATCGAGATGCGACGCAAGACGTTCGGCTCGGATATGACGATGAGCCTGGCCCGTGTCACGCAGGCTGGTGGAATCCCGCCCGAGATCTTCCGCACCCGCGCGATGCGTGGGCTGGAGAACTCGGCCCAAGACTACGCCTGCTTGACGAACGACATCTTCTCCTACCAGAAGGAAATCGAGTTCGAAGGAGAGCTGCACAACGGTGTGCTGGTTGTGCAGAAGTTCCTCGACATAGACCGCCGGCTGGCGGTCTATGTCGTCAACGACCTGATGGCTTCGCGCATGTTACAGTTCGAGCACATCATCGCCACCGAGCTGCCCGTCCTGGTCGACGAATTCGACCTGGATGCGGATGCCCGCGAGGCCCTGGACGCCTACGTGGTGGGACTGCAGGACTGGATGGCTGGAATTCTCGACTGGCATATATTGACCCGCCGGTACGGCGAATCGGCATTGCGGCGCCGCTATCGGACGCCACCACAGCGGTTCGGTGGCCCCTCTGGCCTGGGCACTTCCGCTACTGTTATTGGACTACTGAGCAGCATGGGGGCTCCAGTCTAAACTCGACTTATCGGTGCTTGAGTGATTGGCGGTGACCAGTGTCTGTGCTGTCTCGTGTGTCCGCGCCCGCGGCCACCCATGACCTGGCGGGCGTGGTGGTCGCACTGTTTTCCAATCCAGAACGCGCTGCCCCGAGGGACCTTCCCGGATCCGTCGGAGATCAGCTGGCCGGGGATGAAAACCAGCTAGCCGCGTCGGCGGTAGGCCGGCTCGTCACCAGTCCCACGGGGCTGGGTACGTCGGCGGCCCGGATCCCTTGGCGGTGCACCGCCGTCGGCGAGGCGGTCGAAGCCAACAGCCGTGGCAGGGAATCCCACCTGCCCGACGGTCCCACCGGATTAGGCACCCCCGCTGTGCGGGTTTCGGCCGGGCCGTCCGCCGAAGATGAGTCAGGTTCAGAGCTGTTCTGTCCTCCGGCGCTGCGTGACGACGAGGCCCTCGGCGAGGAGGTCAACGACCGCCTGGTCGACTGGGCCGGGCAGGTCGGGATCTACCCCGGACAGCTCGACCGCGTGCGGGCGGCCAATTTCGGACGTCTGATGATGCTCACCCATCCGGCCACGGATGACCCTGACC
>JBOHFU010000848.1:0-1847 GCA_050699675.1 Pseudonocardiaceae bacterium | reverse complement strand
CCGGGGTGTCCCGGCTGCCGAACGACGAGATCAGCTACATCCGTAACTCGGTCAAGGCCACTGTGGACGCCTACGACGGCACCGTGTCGCTGTACGCGATGGATGACAGCGATCCGGTACTGAAGACATGGATGAACGTGTTTCCGGGTACCGTGCAGCCCAGTAGCGCGATCGGCGCCGAGTTGCGGGAGCACTTCCGTTATCCGCAGGATCTGTTCAAGGTGCAGCGCGAGATGCTGGCCCGTTACCATGTCGACAACCCGGCGGTGTTCTTCACCAACGATGATTTCTGGAATGTTCCCACCGATCCGACGCAGAACCAGCAGGGCGTCGACCAGCCGCCATACTATGTACTAGCCGGGCCACCGGACGGGCAAGGACCGGCGGAGTACCAGCTCACCAGTGCGCTGGTCAGCCTGCGCCGACCATTCCTGGCGGCCTACATCTCGGTGGGGTCCGACCCGGCAGACTACGGCCAGATCCGGGTGCTCGAATTGCCCGGCGAATCCCAGACGCTGGGTCCTGAACAGGTGCAGAACCAGTTCGTGTCCTCCGCGGAGGTCAGCCAGGAGCTCAACCTGCTGCGGCAGTCGGAGACCGACGTCCGCTACGGCAACCTGCTCACCCTGCCGGTCGGCGGTGGGCTGCTCTACGTGGAACCCGTCTATATCGAGCGAGCCAATCGGCAAGCCACGTTCCCGCAGTTGAACCGGGTACTGGTGGCCTACGGCGACCGGATCGGGTACGCCCCGACCCTGCGTGCGGCTCTCAATCAGGTCTTCGGCGCCGGCGCCGGGGATGCCACCGCCTCGCCTGGCCAGGCCCAGGCGCAGGGTGCGCCGACGACGCCACCCCCGGCGGCGGCCGGTGGTGGTGGCGGCGCCAGTCCAGAGATGCGCCAGGCGATCACCGACATCTCCGATGCGCTCAACCGTCTACGCCAGGCGCAGGGTGCGGGTGACTTCACTGCCCAGGGTCAGGCGCTGGCCGACCTCGACGCCGCAACCAAGCGGTTCGACACGGCCGCTGCGGCAGCCGGCGGTGGTGGCTGATCGCTGACCAGCCGATTTGCCCCTTGAGGAGCCGTGCGCGTAGGGTGGCGATCACCAACGCGGGGTGGAGCAGCTCGGTAGCTCGCTGGGCTCATAACCCAGAGGTCGTAGGTTCGAATCCTACCCCCGCTACCAGAGGAAACGGCCCCCGAGGCGACGTCTTGGGGGCCGTTTTCATGGGGTATGTAGCCAGATCTGTGCCCGAGAAGCCGTTCCTGCAGGCCACTCGACAGTTCCAGCGCTTCATGGATGAGCTTGGCGACGAGCTCGGTGGCGTCCCGGTCGTGGCCCGTCGAGCGGTGCCCGTAAACCTGAAAGGTCACGCTCATGTCGGAGTGGCCGATGCGGTCGCTGACGATCTTCGGTGTAACGCCGCTCACTTGGGTTCGCATGGCCATCAAGTGGCGCAAGCGGTGCTGGTGAACTTGCGGAAACCGCGGCTCGAACCGAGCCCGGATCCGATCGGAGGCGCGCTCAAACACCGACGCCCACGCGGTGAACGGCCCGCCAGCGTTAATGAGACACTACACTAGCCCTTTTCAACCGGCCTTCCTCAACCAGCCAGAACCCTGGTCAGGAACGCGTGATGCTCCAGACCCTCTGCCAGTACCGAGTCGACCCTGTCAGCCGTGATAGGAATAAGCGCAGCATTCGCGGTGTTCTCCGGGATGGCCCGCAGGGTGTCCCGCACTCCCGCCACGCTTCGCTGGATGGACTTCACCATCGACACAAGAGAACCCAACAATAGGATCACTACGAGCAGAACGCCGGCGCCCATGGCTATCGCGACCCACC
>JBOHFU010000847.1:0-1848 GCA_050699675.1 Pseudonocardiaceae bacterium | reverse complement strand
ACTTATCGCCGTGGGGCCGCTCGAGTACGCCGACGGCCACACGGCGATCGTTCAGGTGCACGAGCACGCGGTGTTCGACAAGGGAGACATCACGAAGCGGGAGTTCGTCAAGGCCACGTGTGGCGGAACGTAACGCCCAACGTCCTCGTTCCGAACCCGGTGCACGCTCCCCGCCGACGTCCTGCGCGTGCCAAAGCCCTCATCCAGGGCCGGCGACCGAGTGTGGGGGCTACGCGATTTTTTCGACCCCCTCCCGGCCAGAGCGGGGCGGGCAGCGCTTTACGCGCTTCATTGTCGGCGGGTCCGGGGACCCCGACAGTTACGACCGGCGCTCATGGGTTCTCGTGGTCCGCTCCCTCACCGCCGGCTCCATGAGTGTGCTCACCTGATTTGGCCCCACCTCGGGCGGTAGTGCTCGTCTGATTTGGCCCCACCTGCGGGGCGGTTCGAGGGGGTCCACCAGGGGAGCGTCGGCTCACTGGACCTTGGGGCACATGCCGCGAAGGTCGAGGGTGGAGCTGTACGAGAAGATCCGCAAGGCGCACGAGCGCGACGAGGTATCGATCCGGGAGCTGGCTCGGCAGTTCGGTGTGCATCGCCGTGATGTGCGTGCGGCGTTGTCGTCGGCGGTGCCGCCAGCGCGGAAGCCGCCGGTGGCGCGTCCGGCGCCGGTGTTGGGCCCGTGGAAGGTGACGATCGACGGCTGGTTGGAGGCCGACAAGACGGCGCCCCGCAAGCAGCGCCACACCGCTCGCCGGGTGTGGCAGCGCCTGGTTGATGAGCACGACGTCGAGGTCGGCGAGTCGACGGTGCGCCGCTATGTCGCTGAGGTCCGCCGGTGCCAGGCGGTGCCGTTGATCGAGGTGATGGTCCCGCAGCATCACCCTCTCGGAGCGGAAGCCGAGGTCGACTTCGGCTCGATCCACGTCTACCTGGCTGGGGTGCTGACCGAGCTGCCGCTGTTCTTGATGCGCCTCTCGGCGTCGGGTGGCGGGTTCGTGCGCGCCTATCTGAACGAGTGCCAGGCGGTGTTCTTGGACGGGCACGTGCGCGCTTTGGAGCACTTGGGCGGTGTGCCGGGCCGGATCCGTTACGACAACTTGAAGGCGGCGGTGACCAAGGTGCTCAAGGGCCGCACACGGGTCGAGACGGAACGGTTCGTCGCGCTGCGCAGCCACTACGGCTTTGACAGCTTCTTCTGCCAACCAGGCATCGGGGGCAGCCACGAGAAGGGCGGAGTGGAGTCCGAGGTCGGCCGGTTCCGACGTCGCCATCTCGTGCCGGTCCCGCATGTTGCGTCGATGGTCGAGTTCAACGAGCTGCTCTGCGCGGCGATGGACCGCGATGATCGGCGCCACATCACGCACCGGCGTATCGCGGTCGGCGACCATGTCGCGCTCGAGGCGCCGATGCTGGCGCCGTTGCCCGCCGAGCGGTTCGACACCACGGTGGTGAGCTCACATCGCGTGGACCGCAAGAGCCGGGTGTCGGTCCGCGGTGCGCTCTACTCGGTCCCGGCCCGTTATGTCGGTCGGCGGGTCGAGGCCCGCGTCGGCGCCGAGACCCTCGACGTGCTCGACGGCGCCAAGGTCATCGCCGCGCATGGTCGGGCCCGCAAGGGCGACGAGGTGCTGGTGCTGGACCACTACCTCGAGGTCCTCGCTCTCAAGCCCGGAGCGATGCTGTCGGCCACACCTCTGGTCCGAGCCCGCGCCGCAGGCGCGTTCACCGCAACCCATGAACGGTTCTGGGTTCAGGCCCGGCGGCAGCTCGGCGACCGCGACGGCACCAAGGCGATCATCGAGGTGCTTCTCGCACATCGGCTATTGCCCGCCGACGCGGTCATCG
>JBOHFU010000846.1:0-1858 GCA_050699675.1 Pseudonocardiaceae bacterium | reverse complement strand
GCCACAACCGGTCGTGGAACCACGGGGTGGAGGGGCCGACCGACGACGGCAACATCATCGCGCTGCGGGAACGCCAGAAGCGCAACCTGCTGGCCACCCTCATGCTCTCCCAAGGCGTACCCATGATTTCGCATGGTGACGAGCTAGGGCGCAGTCAGGACGGCAACAACAACGTCTACTGCCAGGACAATGAGACCAGCTGGATCGACTGGAAAGACGCCCGCCTGCACGACGTGCTGACCGATTTTACCGCTGCGCTCGCCGAACTGCGCGCCGCGCATCCGGTGTTCCGCCGCCGCCGGTTCTTCCAGGGACGTCCGATCCGGGGTTCCAACATCGAGGACATCGCCTGGCTGCGCCCGGATGGCCAGCAGATGAGCGACGAGGACTGGAACGTCGGCCACGCCAAGGCGGTCGCGATCTTCCTCAACGGCCGGGGCATCCCCGAGCGGGACGCCCTCGGGGAGCGGATCATGGATGACTCGTTCCTGCTACTGGTCAATGCCCACCATGGGTCGATCATGTTCACCGTGCCAGATCAGGCCTACGGCCGGATCTGGGAGATCGTGGTCGATACCGCCGATCCGCTGCTCGCCAAGGCCCGGCGTAGGCAGAGCCACGCCAAACCCGGTGGCCGGCTGCGCGTCGCGGCACGGGCGATGCTCGTCCTGCGCTGCCGCCTGAGGCACGGGATCCAATGATCACCACGTCACAGGCAGCTCCACCAGGCCCCCGGTGAGCAGCTCGTCGCGTCCCCGCAGGGACTCGACCGGAACTGCCAGGCGCAGCGCCGGGAACCGGCCCAGCAGAGCGGGGAATAGCGCCTGTAGCTCGATCCGGGCCAACGGGGCGCCGACGCAGAAGCGCGGGCCGTGGCCGAAGGTCAGGTGCGGGTTGTGGGTGCGGTGCACATCGAACCGGTCTGGGTCGCGGAATGCGCGCTCATCGAGATTGGCCCCGCGCAGCCCGAGCATGACCAGCTCACCGGTCTGGATGGTGACGCCGCCGAAGGTGAAGTCGGTGTTGGCATAACGGGGCAATCCCGCGGCCTGCTCGGTACCGGACGTGCGCATGGGCAGCCACGAGCGGAGGATCTCCTCGACCGCCGGCTCGACGAGCACCGGATCGTGTCGCAGCGCATCCGCCTGCTCGGGGTGGGTGAGCAGCAGGACCACCCCGCGGTCGATCGCCGTCACAGTGGTCTCGTGGCCGGCGAACAGCAGCGCAGCGCTGAGCATCGCGATACCGTCGACGGTCAATTCTGGGTCGGCGGCGGTCGCAGCCACCAGATCGGAGATCACATCGTCGCCCGGCTCGGCCCGCTTGCGATCCACCAGCTCGCGCATGTACTGCCAGAGTTGCATGAGACCGGCTTGCGAGCGCGCGGCGTCGGTCATGTGCGCGGCATCGTCGGACCAGCGGCGAAAGTCCCTCCGGTCGGCATAAGGCACGCCGAGCAGTTCGCAGATGACCAGCACCGGAAGTGGAAAGGACACCGTCTCATGCAGGTCGACCGGCTGGGTCTGATGCGCCATGGCGTCGAGCAAGTCCGCGATGATTGCCGTCACCCGTGGCCGCAGGCTCGCCATCCGCCGCGCGGAGAACGCTGGCGTGAGCAGGCGGCGGGTCCGGGCGTGATCCGCGGCCTCGGTCGACGGGTGACCCATCGGCCCGCCGAAGATCGCTGAATGGGAGACGCGGGCCGCCCGCTCCGGTTCGGCGTGCGCGCGGCCCAGCCGGGGATCCGACAGCAGCGCCTTCACGTCGTCGTAGCCCGTGACCAGCCAGGCGGGGTCTCCGGCCGGCGTGGTCACCCGTTGGATCGCTGTGCTCACTAGGTCGCCTCCATGATCCGTCG
>JBOHFU010000845.1:0-1859 GCA_050699675.1 Pseudonocardiaceae bacterium | reverse complement strand
CAATCGTACTGTCCCACCGGGACGTGTTCCCTTTCACACCTCGCCCGCCCTCAGCGGTCTTGTCGGCCTCGGTGCCCAATCGCACCATCGACATTTCGTATGCGCTCGACGACGACGACACGTCACCCCTCGGCACGCTGTGTGGCGCGACAGTGCGCCTTCCGGAGTGGACGACAACACTGTCGACCTCGATGGGCCGCGTCTCCGCCTCGCAAGGCGAGGCACTTGGCGAGGGTCACTTACCCTTGCTCTATCTTTCGCCGACCCGGAACCCCGCAGTCGACCTCGCCGGCCGAGAGGCGCGGCGTAACCAGTCAGGCGGTCGCGGTGGGTAGCCAGGCGCCAGTCGGGGTGTAGAGGTCCTTGAGGTGTTGATGGATCGCCTGGGCCTGTTTGCGGTTGGTGGAGATGTAGCTGCGGATGGCGGCGAAGCGGGCGGCACCCTTGGGGCTGCGGAACTCGCCGCTGATCTTGGCCTGGAGCTTGACCATGCGCAGGTCGCGCTCGGCGGCGTTGTTGTCGAATGGCAGGGTGAGGTCGCGGGTGTAGGCGAGGAAGAGGTCGCGGTGCTCAGCCAGCGCGACGGCGAGGTTGCGGGCGTCCTTGTTCGTCCCGTACAGCTTGCAGCCGGGGGGTGGTGGGGGCGCGGCGACGGCGGCCTGGGCGCACAGCTCGTCCCATGTCTTGCGGATCCGTCGTCGATGATGGTCGCTCAGGCGGGCCTTGCCGGCGGCCCGGGCGGCGTCGACGCGGTGCTTGGTGTCGACGATGAGCTCGATGAACGCCTTGGCCCAGTGTTGGTGGCGGTGGTTGGCCAGCAGCTCGTTGAGCGATCGCAGGATGTGCGCGTTGCACAGCACGTGCCCGGTGCCGTAGTTGAAGTAGGCGGCGAGGCGGTCGTGCACGATCGTGCCGGTGTAGTCGCCCAGGGGCCCGGCCTCGATGGTGGCCTTGTCGCGCCGGCCGACGTGCAGAAGGGTCAACAGGGTCGTGCAGCACACGTGGACCCAAAGGGCCGCCTTGCCGGAACGCACGGAGGTCTCGTCGGTGTGCACGACCGGTGCCGCCCGGAGCCGGGCGGTGACCACGGCGAGGAAGGTGACCAGTGCGTCGGCGGCCTCGCGCAACCAGTTGTCCAGGGTCCCGGTGGACACGCTCACGCCGAACAGGTCGGCCAGGGTCTCGGCGCAGCGTTCCCGTGGGAGGTGCTGGGCGCACATCAGGTAGAGGGCGTGCGCCTTGATCGAGGGGCCGTAGCACGCCCGTGCGCTCGCCTCGGGCGGGAAGGCGGCGCTGGTCTCGCACCCGCACGCACAACGGCGCCGCTCGGCTCGGTGCTCGGTCACGACCACCTTCGGGTCGGGCACGTCGAAGACCTGCCGAGTGCTGGTGGCCACCACGTCGGCGTCGTCGAGGGGCCGCTCGCAGGCCCGGCAACGCACCGGGCGGTGGGTGACCACCACGTCGGGGCCCGCCACCTGCGACAACGTGGCCCCCGGCGCCCCGGGCTGCTTGCCCTGCCGGCGACCCAGCGCCCGCCGGGCCGCCCGGTTGGCGTTCTCCGGCCGCGCCGACTTGGCGTTGCCCGGATCGGTCGACGGAGGCTTGGAGGAGTTGGAGGAGTCCCGGCCCAGCAGCTTCTCCAGGTCGGCGACCCTGCCCAACAGCATCGCCACCTGCTCGTTCAGCTCCCTGACCCGAGCCCGCAATGCCGCGTTCTCCGCCTCCAGCTCGGCGATGCGGGCTTGCGCGTCCACCGCAACGTTCTACTTCGCCGCGCGCGGAGAGTGGTGGACGATCGCGCGCTCCGCGCGACTAGAGGTGACTGGTTACGCCTCGATTCACCGATTGACCTGTGC
>JBOHFU010000844.1:0-1859 GCA_050699675.1 Pseudonocardiaceae bacterium | reverse complement strand
CAAAGAACCGTCGGTCGTTCACTCCCGAGTACAAGGATGAAGCCGCGAGAATGGTGGTGGAGTTGTCGCGGTCAGTCGCGTCGGTCGCGCGGGAGCTTGGAATCAACGAGCAAACACTGCGCGAATGCCCGCACTCCGCCGCGGAGTGCGGCGACTACTGCGACCCGGGCGACGGCCAGGCGGCGTGCGAGGCGTGCTGCGACTTCGACTGTAAGGGTAACCCGGAGGGCGCGCGGATGTGCAAGACCAAATGCCGCGGCCCATATCGGTGACCGGTGGCGCTGAGCCGCCACCATCCTGAAACCCCCGTCCCCGTTTTCCACGGAATGGCTGTTGTGTTCTCAGGTGCCATAACACGCCGATGTGAGAAAGGGAGACTGCGTGGTCAGTTCTCCTAGGCTCGCATACGACCTGGTCCACCTCAAAGCGGACGACCACGCCCTTGCTGAGCCTACCCACGACATTGGATTTGACTTTTTCCCACACCAGCCGCTCGGCGCGCCTTAGCGGATTGCTACTATGGGCATAGACTTGCCTCACGTCCTGCTTCCTCGCGAGGTGCGGGTTTCCCTCTAGTTCGCCGTGATTGGCCCATCGACCTGTCGTTCGATCTTTCGACCTTGCTGATCGACGGTAACGACGTACACGTCAGCACGGGTGCGCCGGACGCGCACCGGGCTGATCGTCCCGGCGGGCGGGCCACAAAAGACTTCGACTGTCACCGAAAGCGACCCGTCGTGTATTGCTCGTTGGATTGCGCGGTTCCCGACAGCCTGCTGCAGTCCCAACAAGACGGCCACGACGGACGCTCGGGCTCAGTCCGTTGGCTCCAAGCGCCGAGTGGGAACGTCATTGAACCCAGATACCGGCCGCCGCCGTTCTTACACCGGGTCCGATGCGAGGCACTCGCCGTTCGCCTGACGAGGGGGGCGATTCGCCAACTGCTCCTCCTTCGTCGCGAGCGGTTTCGCTCGCGCCATGCGCACGGTACACGAGTTAGAGCGATTTCCCCTCGTAACCAGTTCGCTATCGAATGCATTAGCCGTCGGCTAATCGTCATGGTCGGACGTCGTCGCTTCATGCGGCTAGCAGGATGGGGATCGCGACTCTTCCGCAGCGGCAAAGAGAAGGGACTCGCACACCGGGGAAGGATTCCGTGCACCGACCGCCAGCCGCGCGTTGTCGGACTGATCAGTTGCCAGAGGCCCGGCGGCGAGTCTCGGTGTCCTCGTCGAGCTGGTGGGCTGCCTCGTACTGCCCCAACCCCCGCAGGTTGGCAGCGAGGTTGCTGGCCGAGGTCAGGGTGTCGGGATGCTCCTCACCCAACACCCGAAGCGACCGGACCAGCGTTTCCTCATTAAGCCGCCGCGCCACCTCATACTGCCCCAACGCCCGCAGGTTGAGGGCAAGACGGCGGGCCGAGATCAGGGTGTCGGGGTGCTGCTCACCCAGCATCCCACGGCGCAGCTCAAGGGCACGGTCGAACAGCGGCAGGCTCACCGCTGGTTCTCCGCGCCTCTGCAAGTAAGTGGCGGCCTTGTTCAGCAACCACGCGACGTCATCGCCTGCGTGATCGAGAGCACGGCTGGCGTCGGTGGCAGTCAGAACGTGCGGGAGTAGCCGTCGCCATTGCGGCCAGGTGCCGGGGTTGTGCCACGGGTCAGGTGGGACGGCGGCGCGGAGCAGTGTGACCGCAGCCACGGCCATGTCGGACTCTGCGGCCTCGCCGGCTGACCGGTTGCGCAAGATAGCTTGGACAAGCCGATGGAGTTGCACGCTGTTGGTCTCTAACCGGGCCAGTGAGCGGGTGCGCAGCAGTCGGGTGAGGCGCGCGAACGCCAGCGGGTCGCCGACTACGG
>JBOHFU010000843.1:0-1873 GCA_050699675.1 Pseudonocardiaceae bacterium | reverse complement strand
GAGGAGGCAGTCGCCCAGGCGTCCGAGCGCGTTCGCCGAGCGGGGTGACGAGCCACGCCGGTAGAGTCCGCCGCACTTGGTCTGGAGGACCGTCATGTTGAAGAAAATCTTGAAGTTCTGGTTGCTCAAGTGGCTGTGGGATCGTCGCAAGGGTCGCCGTTAACGCTCGCCGTGCGGGCAGTGGGAGGCTGAGTCGATGAACGGTGCGCGGCGAGGCAAGCATGACCACACCTGACGAACGGCTGCCGGTCGCTGGTACGGCGGAAGCGGGCAGCGCGTACGACCCAGAGGCGGCCGAGGCCTACGCCGAGTCGGTCGGCGTCGATCCTTCCCACCAGGAGATCGACGAATACCTCAAGCTCGCCGGGGCAACTCCGCTAGCCGATCAATCGGATACCGGGCAGCCGGACGACGCCGGCGCGTGAGGGCTGGGCGGTGTGACTGTGCGTGACGCCGGATCCGCCCGCGCGGCTTGGCGGTGGGAGCGCCGGCGGTAACCGGCGGGTTCAGCGCCCCGGTTCCTGAACTAGTCATCGCGGACGACGGCCACTTTGTGGGGGGCTACGCGGCCAATGCCCCCACCACGACGTGGCGATTCACCGTTCCCGACGACGGAGGCGGGGGAACCGTCTGCCGGCTGAGGTTCTCAGCCAGGATCGTTCACCCAGGCCCGATTGCTGGACGCGCGGGACGGACCAGCAGTGACGACTCCGGGCGGCCCGACCATCTGACCCACGACGTCGCCTTGGTACCACCCGCTACCGCGGACCTTGGGATTGCCCGGTTCCTCCAGGGGGGTGTAATACGTGGTCGCCCCGCCGTTGACCGCCACATCCTGGATCTGGTCACTTATCGCCCGTTGCACCGGAGGCCCCAGTGGCGGCCCGGAGGGAGGCGGCGCGCCGAAAACCGAGCCGAGAGTGCCGGTGACACGGATCTGAACGACCGGCGTGCCATTGCCGTGGCACGCGATGCGCGTTTTGAAGATAACCGACCCAGCTCGTGGGGAAGATCTGGTCAAGATTGAAACCGAGACCGAACTTACTTCATTTCGGCGCATGCCTGCCTGTGATCAATACGGTACGGCCAGTAGCTGGCTGATGGCGGCGACGCTGCGGTCGTCGGTCATGATGCCGAAGTGGTTGCGGTCCAGCTCGACCACCCGCAGCGTCGGCACCGCCTGCTGGATGGCGTCGCGATCGGACTCGGGCACGGTGAGCCCGCCGCCGATACCCACGGTGGCGCGAATGAGCAGCGCCGGCATAGTGATCTTCGGCCAGGCTGCCGCGACCTGGTCACGGCCCGGGGAGTCCAGGTCCTCCACACCCGCGGTCTTATCGGTGATCGGGGAGAACCGGTCCCCGACCGGACCCAGCTCGTAGGCATAGAACCGTTCCCAGTAGGAGTTCCACGGTGTGGCGAGCCCGGCGGCACGGATCGCGGCCAGGTAGTCCTCCGGTCGGTTCACCACGGCGTCGAGGCGGTTCAGGCCCTGCCGGACGGCGGTGTACGCGGCGGGCTCCTCCCGGTTGCAATGGTCGATCAGCGTGAGCGTGCGTATCCGCTCGGCCGCCACGCCGGCGACGGTGATGCCGATTAAGGCGCCGAGTGACCAGCCGATGAGATCGAAATGATCGGCACCGAGCGCCGTGGCCGTCTCCAGCACGTCGTCGGCATGTGCGGACAGCCCATAGCTGCCCGGCGCGGTGGTCTCGCTTCGGCCCCGGCCGCGCAGGTCGAACGCGACCACCTGGCGTTCTGGGCCGGCGAGCCGTTCGGCCAGATAGTCGAAGGCATGCAGGTTCGCGGACAGGCCGTGCACGCAGAGCGTGAGGGGGGCGTCGGCTGGTCCCCAACGCTGGGCGTGCAGGAC
>JBOHFU010000842.1:0-1873 GCA_050699675.1 Pseudonocardiaceae bacterium | reverse complement strand
TGCACGAAGCCACGGCCCAGCTCGATGCGTTGCAGGCCCAGGTAGAGGAACGGACCGCGGATCTGCAGCGC
The DNA here is from genome assembly GCA_050699675.1 of Pseudonocardiaceae bacterium. GTDB lineage: Bacteria > Actinomycetota > Actinomycetes > Mycobacteriales > Pseudonocardiaceae. Next base: position 1,802 of record JBOHFU010000842.1, on the reverse strand, counting down.
ATCTCCGCCGAATACAGCAACTACCGCCGCAGGGTGGAGCGCGACCGTCAGCTCGTGGCCGCCTTGGCCAAGGCGCAGGTCGCCGGTGAGTTGCTCACCGTGCTCGATGACATCGAGCGGGCGCAGGAGCACGGTGACCTGTCCGGGCCGTTCAAGGCCGTCGCGGACAAGCTGGTGGCCGGGCTGGCAGCGCACGGCCTGGAACCCTTCGGGGCTATCGGCGACGGCTTCGACCCGGACGTGCACGAGGCCGTGCACCACAGCACCGCTGCGGACGTCCCTGGGCCGACCGTCACCACCGTGCTGCGTCGCGGCTACCGCCTCGGCGAGCGGGTGTTGCGCCCGGCGATGGTGGCGGTGACCGACGCCGAGCCGGCGGAGACGTCAGCGTCGTCTTCGGAGACAGCGTCGTCTTCGGAGACATCGTCAGAGGCGGCCATGTCCCGTGACGCCGCATGGTCCGGCGACGCTGAACCGTTGCCGGAGAACTGATACTGATGCAGGGAGGAGGTATCCGGTGACCGCTCGGGAGTGGATCGAGAAGGACTTCTACGCAGAGCTGGGTGTCTCCTCCACCGCGTCCGCCGATGACATCAAACGGGCCTACCGCAAGCTGGCCCGCCAGCTGCATCCGGACGCCAACCCCGGCGACGCTCGGGCCGAGGCGCGCTTCAAGTCGGTGTCCGAGGCCTACGGCGTGCTGTCAGATCCGGACAAGCGCAAGCAGTACGACGAGGCGCGCAGCCTGTTCAGCACGGGGTTCCGACCCGGTGGTGGGTTCGGCGGTCCGGGTGGCCCGGGTGGTTTCGACCTCGGTGATCTGTTCGGGACCGCACCCGGTCGTAGCGGTGATGCGGGCGGTCTCGGGGACCTGCTCGGTGGGCTGTTCGCCAACCGCGGCGCTGGCAACGCCGGGGGGACTCGCCCGCGGCGCGGTACCGACGTCGAGACCGAGATCCGGATCGACTTCACCGAGGCGGTCCGCGGCGCCACCGTGCCGTTGCGGCTGTCCAGCCCGGCCAGCTGTGGCAGTTGCGGCGGCACCGGGGCCCGTGCGGGCACCGTTCCCAGGGTCTGCCCGGTCTGCGGTGGCACCGGGCTCGTGACCCGCAGCCAGGGCGCGTTCGCCTTCTCCGAGCCATGCCGGGACTGCCGCGGCGTGGGCCGGATCGTGGACGACCCGTGTACCGAGTGCGGCGGTCGTGGGGTGTCGAACCGGCATCGCACGCTGACCATGCGGGTCCCCGCCGGGGTCGCCGACGGTCAGCGGATCCGGCTGGCCGGGCAGGGTGAGCCGGGCATGCACGGGGCAACCGCCGGTGACCTCTACGTGCTGGTGCACGTCACCCCGCATCCGTTGTTCGGGCGCTCCGGTGACGACCTCACGCTGACGGTGCCGGTGTCGTTCCCCGAGCTGGTCATGGGCACGACGCTGACCGTGCCGACCATGGACGGCACCGTGTCGCTCAAGGTTCCTGCCGGCACCGCGAACGGTCGCACGCTGCGGGTGCGCGGCAAGGGCATTGCCGGGCGGCATGGGCGGTCCGGCGATCTCCTGGTGACTCTGCAGGTCGTGGTACCCGGCAAGCTGGAGAAGGCGGCCAAAGAGGCGCTGGCGGCCTACGCGCAGGCCACTGCGGGCGACGACCCGCGGGCCGACCTGCTGACCCGCGCACAGCGTCGGGGGGCGGCGCGATGATTATCCCGACCCCGCCGGGTGCGAACCAGGACACCCCCGTCTTCGTGATCTCCGTTGCCGCCCAGCTGGCTGGGTTGCACGCCCAGACGCTGCGCACCTACGA
>JBOHFU010000841.1:0-1877 GCA_050699675.1 Pseudonocardiaceae bacterium | reverse complement strand
TCGCGGAAACCGCACGGTTGGCCGGGGGCGGGGTGTTTCGAAGGCACGCGGAGGTAATCCTCTCCTCGAGGGATGGGTGGCCGCTGATGCGTGGCCACCCGCAGTCCCACACGCGGAGAAGCTCTTGCGCCATGAAGGCGCGTCGCAGTCGACCTCGGCCGCACCAGCATCGGTGCGAGCTCGCCAGTCCATTATGCCCGACCTGACCGACACGCTGCGCTAGCCCCCCGCCACAAGCCGTGAGAGGACGTTCGGTCCGGTCGGTCAGGTTTGCCGCCGCCACAAAACGGGTATCTATTTTAACGACCCTGGAGGCGGTCGACCAGCTGAGGACGGTGTTGGCGATGACGGATACCCGACGACTTCCGAGGCCGGTCGCGAGCGAGTGGGATTGGCAGCTCAGGGGAGCCTGCCAGGGTCTGAACAGCGGCGTCTTCTTCCATCCAGACGGAGAACGAGGGTCGGCACGGGCCCGCCGCGCCGACCGGGCGAAGGCAATCTGTCAGCGTTGCCCGGTTCTGGAGCAGTGCCGCCGCCACGCGCTGGCCGCGCGGGAGCCGTACGGTGTCTGGGGTGGCCTGACCGAGGAGGAACGCCGGGAGCTGTGGACCGGACGGCAGCCGCTGCTGGCGGGTTGACTCCCAGCAGCTCCCCCGCTAGTCGCGCGTGGCTCGTAGCCGCAGCATCACCTCTCTTCAGCGAGCGCGTGAGATTTATCTCGTTGACTCATGCTCGCCTCAGCAACAGGCCCAACCGCGGTTCGATTCCCGATGGTGCCGTGGCCCCGGCGACCACGATCGTTGACGCAGGGGCAGGGTTGACGCAGGGGCAGGATCGGCGTCAGCCAGGTTGTCTTCTATCGTGGTGAGGAGGCGTCGTGGTAGTGACGGGATCTGGTGAGCATGCGGGCACCAGCACGCCCAATGATCGTGAGCGGCAGCCCCGACGCACCGTGGTGATGCAGGTCAGAGCCGACGCATCTGAGCTGCCTCCGCTGCGCTTGGTGGCGGCCGCCCTCGCCGCCCGCGCCGATTTCGACCTCGACACCGTGGAAGACCTGCGGCTGGCGGTAGACGAGGCGGCCTCCGAGCTGGTCGCGGTCGCCGCTGCGGATACGGTGCTCAGGTGCGTTTTTTGCCTCGACGCTGCGCAGATGGAGGTGACGTCGTCGGTCCGGGCGAAACCGGGGGCCAGCCTGCGGCAGGACTCTTTCGGCTGGCGAGTGCTGACCACGCTGGTCGACGAAGTGCGAGTGACCGACGCGGAAGTGCGAGTGACCGGCGAGCCGGACACTGACCCCCCGGTGATGAGCATCACACTGCTCAAGCGTCGGGCCGAGACGGTGGCGAAGCGTCGGTGATCCCCACCGAAAAGTCTGCTGAAAAGTCCCCTGAAGGGGTCGCGACGGAGGGCATCGACTACGGGCACCTAGCCGCGTTGTTCGTCGAGATGGTTGGGCTGGATCCAGGCAGCCCGCGGCGGGCTGAGCTGCGGGACCGGCTGGTAGCCGCGCACCTGCCGCTGGCGCACCACATCGCCCACCGGTTCAGTCACCGGGGCGAGCCTCAAGACGATCTCGAGCAAGTCGCCAGCGTGGGGCTCATCCACGCAGTGGACCGCTTCGAGCCCGACCGGGGCAGCGATTTCCTGTCCTTCGCAGTGCCTACTATCACCGGTGAGGTGCGCCGGTACTTCCGGGATCATGCGTGGGCGATGCGGGTCCCACGACGGCTGAAGGATTTGCACGTCGCGATCGGGTCGGCGGTGTCGGTGCTGTCGCAGCAGCACGGCAGGGCGCCCACCGCCAGCGAGCTCGCCGAGTACCTGAACCTGCCGAGGGAACAAATATTGGAAGGTCTGGAGGCGGCCGGTGGGTA
>JBOHFU010000840.1:0-1878 GCA_050699675.1 Pseudonocardiaceae bacterium | reverse complement strand
CTTAGCTGGGCTTAGACGGCAGGGCCGTCATGATCGAGTCAAGTGTGTGCTTCGTGGGTCGCCTCGGGGGTGTCAGGGCTGTGGGTTCAAGCTGCGAGGTGGGCGCGTTGGGCGAGGTCGTGGAAGGCGGCTTGGTAGGCGCGGGCTGCGGTGCGCAGCTGGGATGGGGCGGGTGGGTTTGGGTCGGTGAGTTCGGCTAGGCCGGTGCGCAGTAGGTGATCGTGGGCGTGGGTGAACAGCAGCGCAGCGTGCAGACCGGTGTCGGTGATCTGGTAGCGGCGGGTGTGGGGAATGCGTTCGATGAGCCCGTGTGCGCGTAGCCGCCGCAGGTCGTAGGTCATTTTGCCGGCGGTGATGTCCTCGGGTGTGGTGCCGAGGAGGGGCGCGATGAGGGTACGCAGGTCACGGTTGGTGAACCCGTGGGGTAGCAGCCGGTAGATGAGCAGGGCCTGCAGTAGCGCGTGGACATGGGCGTCGCCGAAACGCAACCCGGGGATGCGAGTGCCGGCTTCGGTGACGATCGGAGCGGTGAGATCGGTAAATGCTTGCGCGCCGCGGATTGGGTCGTGGCTGATGCGTTGGACGCCGAGCAGGCGCCGGTTGGCGGAAAAGCCGATCTGCCGCAGTGCGGTCAGGTTATTGGTGGTCAGCCGTTTGGACAGTCCGAAGTCGCGGGTGTCGTTGATCGTGGTCTCGGTCCGGAGTGCCCTGCCTTCCTTGTGATACTGCTTGATCTTGGCGTTCTTGTAGTCGACGTGCAGGGACGGGACTACACCGTCGGTGATGACCCGGGTGCGGAACCGTCCCGGGGTACGGTGCGGGCCCTTGCGGATGATGCGCCGGTCGAAGACCAGACTGACCTGGTCAGGGCGGCCGATGTCGAGGTTGTCGTGCAGGACCTGCTCGAAGAAGATCCGCCCCGAGACCGGACGGTCGAGCATCTGGGTCAGCGAGAACTCAGCTTGCAGGACCGACAGCTCATACCGGTAGCCGGCCGCCTCATCTTCCGGGGTGAACGGGTTGGGCAGGATCGCAAGCCATTTGCGCAGCAGCGCCTCGATGTGGTCGGGCCCGAAGCTGTCGCAGATGTGTTGGAGCCGGTCCACGTCGTCGACCGCGGCGAATCCATTGTCCAGCGGCTGGAAGCCGATCCCCTCCTTGGCGGCCTGGCGTTTGGCCCACTCGTTGCCGTTGATGCACAGCTTGGCGGTATAGGGAAAATAGGTGCTGAACTTGATGAAGAACGGGCCGAAGTCGGCATCCACACAATAGAAGTAGAAGAAGTTGATGAACGCCGAGGCACGGACCAGCCAGGCATAGCTGCCCCCGGTCACCGGGTTGTGACGCCGCTGGGTGCGCCACACCCCGGCCTTCTCCTGGGCTCGCCCGACGAACAGCACGCCCTCGGGTTCGGTGAAGTTGGCCAGGAACTGCCCGGCGAGGTCGTCCTTGCGCTGGCCCTTGGCGAAGGAGACCAGATCCAGGCCCCGCGCGGCGACGAAGCCGTGGAGGTCGGCGACGAACGCCTTGGTCATCGGGTCCATCAGCGCCGTGGACGCATAGTGGTGACCGCGGTGGCCGACGAAGAACCCCGAGACCCCGCCGCCGTAGGCCAGCCGCGGCACCCACACGTTGAGGTACATCCGGTCGATGGACTCCACCTCGAACACCACATGATCAGCAAGGACATCGGCGACGCTGCGCGCTACGGTCATGGCGGGCTCCGGTCGGACGGGCGGCCAGTAGGCCTACCAACCGCTGCGCGCGGTTCATACACCGGACCGGCACGCCGGTCACGGTCTAGATCCCGCCGACCGGAGCCTCCCACCCAAGCCGACTACAGAGCATGCCCGTCGGGATGGGGCGAAGCCCGGCTAG
>JBOHFU010000839.1:0-1883 GCA_050699675.1 Pseudonocardiaceae bacterium | reverse complement strand
CGGTCTTAGCGAGGTACGGCTGGCCACCCTGGCAGGGAGCTGGCGACGGTGACCGACGATCGCGACTACTTCGATCTTGTGCGTTTCGAGAGGGAACTCGCGAACCTGCTTCGCGCGCCCTGATCGCGGATCTTATTCGTCACCAGTAAGTGGATCGCAATGGCGAAGAGGCAAGTGAAGGGTGATCCTCAACGAACCGACCTACACGACGCTGCCACCTCGATTACACCGTCACCAACCCTCGCGCTCGCTCCAAGAAGTCTCGCACTGCTGGCACCTTGTTGTGTGGTTTCATCTGGTGGTAGAGGTCGCGGAGAAGGTCGATACTGTAAGTCGAGTTAAGGCTCTCTGCTATAGTGATCGCTTCTATGCCTCGGGCGGCGGCGTCGTCGAGGTCAAGCTGCTTCCCTGGTCGGCTCAGGGCATCGGTCATGTGCACCAAATAGGCCTGCCGGTTGCGTGTAAATGACTCATAGAACAGTGCAATGCCGTCATCGAGTAGCGTGGTTGCTTGACCGGTATTTCCCAATTGTAGGAGACATTGACCCGCGTAGGCGGTGATCTCCGCCGGGGTCACCCAGTACAGGTACGGTAGATCGTCGTCCGGGTTGAGGTACTCGATTTGGGTACGAGCCTTCGACGTGGCCGCAGTGCAGCCGGAGACGTCGCGCAGGGTAGCGAAGGCGTCGGCTTGCTTGCTGTATAACTCTGCGAGCAAGGCTGGAGTCTCGCGACCACGTGCACCGGCGAGGGCGGTTTCGATAGGAGTCACTGCGTCGGCAGGTCGCGCTTGACGGGTGGCCTGGTAGGCCATGAAACCGAGGATGTGCGCGCCGAGTGGGCGGTCATTGACAGTGTGCGCAGCGCGCAGGGCTGCTATGTAGTAGCGCTGCGCTAGTCCCGGCTGCCCGGAGTCGTAGGCACCCCAGCCAGCCAGCTGCCCGAGTTCGGCGAGCGCAATATGGAGTTTGCGGCCGGTGGGTTCGTCGTAGGACGCCTGGTCAAGCAGCTCGGCGACCACCCCGAACTCCTGCTCGGCCAGTGAGAGCACCATGCCGCCACCAGCGATGTCATCCATCGCGCGTAGCTCAGGGATCATGGCCATCAGCCGATCGACCAACGCGGCCGACACCCGACGCCCCGACAAACCTGATACCAGCGGCCCCGGCTCGTGCACCAACCACTGATGCGCCGGAGCGGTCAAGGCCATGCCGGTCAAGAACACGAATTTTCGGCGCTCCACCCGCTCACCACCGCTCAGCACGACTGCTGACTCGACGATACCTCGGTGGTTCCACGGGGCTGCGAGTACCGGGTCCTGCTCGGGATCGTCGGTCAGCTCGACGGTCGGTTGTGGCTGCCAGCCAGTTGATCGTCCGTCCTCGGCCGTCTGTCCTTCGGCGAGCAGGGCGTTCAGTTCGTCTACTGACACGGACAGGGCCTCGGCTAACTTCGGCCGGCACCACGGCTGCGGTGTCGTCCCACCTGCTTCCCAGCGCACCACCGTGGAACGCTCAACGTCGAGCACCGCGGCAAGCTGTTCCTGCGTATAGCCGACCACTCTGCGGCGCTCAGCTAACGCGCGGCGTTTCACGGTCATAGCGGTAGGGCTCCTCCACGGTAGAAAGATCCAGCGTAGCGGCCTGCTAACAGCAAGCAGCATTGCCCGCTCGCCCGTGATCTGTTCAACTCCGCCGCACCGTGCATCACGGATGCGCCGTAAGGCACTGGCTGCCTCACCGATGCTGTAGCCCCCACCGGGATAACCGTCTTGACTCGTGACCAGGCCCCAAGGCCGGGTTCGAATGCTGAGCTGGTGTGTTCTCGATGCGGGACTGTCCCCACCGTTTCCACCTGGCCGGCGTCCCCGGTCTTGGGTGCCG
>JBOHFU010000838.1:0-1886 GCA_050699675.1 Pseudonocardiaceae bacterium | reverse complement strand
GGTACGCGGACGGGCGCGACCCGTGGCTGCGGGTCGAGGACCAACTCGTCCCAGCGACGGCCTTGAGCAAGCGGTCCGACGGCAAACACATCCGCTACGCGGCGCGGAGTCTGACCATCAGGTAACGCAGACTCGCAACGGGTTCGTACCACGCCGGAACTGTCAGCCCCGGGCCGTACCGTCCTGCCTACCGACACCGACCGGAAGGCGGACACTATGACCAGAACTGAGCACGCCGTGACCGGCGAGCGCGCCGACCTGCTGGAGACGTTGGCCAAACACCGGTACTTCCTGCGCTACACCGTCCGCGACCTCACCGACGAGCAGGCCGCGCAGCGGCCCACCGCCAGCGAGCTGTGCCTGGGCGGCCTGATCAAGCACGTCGCGCTCACCGAGCGGGAGTGGATCAACTTCATCCTCGACGGCCCCTCGGCGATGGGTTCCTGGGCGGACGGGGACATAGCCGACTGGTCGGAGGGCTTCAGCATGCTGGAAGGGGAGACGCTAGCCGGACTGCTGGACGAGTACGAGCAGGTGGCGCGCCGCACCGATGAGCTCGTGACGACGCTGCCCGATCTGGACATCTCCCACCCGCTGCCCGAGGCCCCTTGGTTCGAGCCGGGCGCGCACTGGTCGGCGCGTCGGGTGCTGCTCCACGTGATCGCGGAGACCGCCCAGCATGCCGGTCACGCCGACATCATCCGCGAGTCCCTGGACGGCGCCAAGTCCATGGGGTAGCGATCGCCTCTCCGCTGCAGAGCGCGCTAACCTGGGCTGGACGCGAATCCTAACCTGGGCTGGACGCGAATCCCTTGAGGTGTTCTTGCAGTCGGTGTCATCCCATGTCGTCCTCGCCTCGGCCGACAGCCGGGGGTTCGTTTCGCTGCGCCAGCCGGCGACTCCCCGCAGGGAGCGGTACGCCATCGGGCGGTCGCTGCGCAAGCGGGTGCCCCGGTCAGCGCTGGGCGCCTGGAGCGTGCCCGAAGGCCGCGTCGACCCGGTACAACAGATCATTGCGACCCACGAAGGCCGGCTCGACCGGCTGATTCCGGTTCGGGTTGGCCGAATGCTCACCTCCCCCTACGCCTTCCTCCGCGGCGCTGCCGCGATCATGGCTGAGGACTTCGCCCACCTGCCTTCCACCGGGATCACCCCGGTTATCTGCGGCGACGCGCACCTGGGCAACTTCGGTTTCTACGCCTCGCCCGAGCGCGATCTCGTCTTCGACCTCAACGACTTCGATGAAGCGCACCCGGGAGCCTGGGAGTGGGATCTGCGCCGACTGGTGACCAGCGTGTGGGTCGCCGGTCGGCAAAACGGCTCCCCAGAGCACGCCTGCGAGGAGGCCGCTGCGCGCTGCGTCGCCGCCTACCGCGAGCATATGGCGTACCTGGCAGAGCAGCCGCTGCTGGCCCGCTCCTATCAGCGGCTTGACCTCGACCGGCTGCGGACCACCGCGACCCGGGGCCCGCTGCGCCAGGAGATCAAGCGGGCAGCCCAACGCGCGCGCCGGCGCACCAGCGACCGTGCGCTGCCACGATTCACCCAACAACAGGACGGCACCCGCCACATCGTCGAGGAGCCCCCACTCATCACCCGCTGCGACCCTGCCGAGGCCGACCGGATCGCCGCGGCACTGGACTCCTACCTGCAGACGCTGGCTCCGCACTGGGCGCGCATCCTGGCCGGCTACCGCATCATCGACGTCGCTCACAAGGTCGTCGGGGTGGGCTCGGTGGGTCTGCGTGCCTACATCGCACTCTGCGAGGGCAGCAGTCCCGACGATGTCGTGTTCCTCCAGCTCAAACAGGCCCGCCGGTCGGTCGTCGCGCGGTTCGTGCACGGTGATTCGGCCTGGCACGCCCACCAGGGCCAGCGGGTGGTCG
>JBOHFU010000837.1:0-1889 GCA_050699675.1 Pseudonocardiaceae bacterium | reverse complement strand
TTCGTGTTCATGAGGCTAGGGCGAGTTCGAGGCGGGTGAGGTGGCTGGTTCTGGTGCGGTCCAGTGGGTGGCCGTTCCACCAGGCGTGCAGCCGGATCAGGTTGACCGCGACGGCGGCGTTGGCGTGTTCGAGGCGGGTCTTGGCTAGTCCCCGGTAGCGGGCGTGCCGGATGCCGGTGACCGCCACGCCTTGGCGGATGGTGCCTTCGACGCCGGCGCGTAACGCGTATTTGGCCTGAAAGTCGTTGGTGGCCTGGGCGGTCCGGGCGGCGAGTTGGGCCTGGTGGACGTCGCGGGGGTGCACGGTGAGCTGCCGGCGCCGGGACGTCGAGGTGGTGCACTGGGCTCGGACCGGACAGGGCCCGCAGGTGCGCTTCGCGAAGGTGATCACGATCGTGTCGGTGCCACGCTGGGCGACCGGGTTCCAGGAGCTGCTGGCGTGGCCTTGCGGGCAGGTGGCCTGCCGGGCGTCGAAGTCGATGGAAAACGCGGTGCGGTCGTATCCGGCACCTGCCCTGGCCTGTGGTGAGGTATCGGCCAGCATCGGGGTGACCAGCGCGATGCCGAAGCTGGTCAGCGAGGACACCAGCAGTTCCGCCGAGGGGTAGCCCGAGTCCAGGTAGTGCTCGGCTGGCAGCAGGCCCCGCCCGGCCAGGCGGGTGTGGATCGGTTCGGTCATCTGGTTGTCGGGCACGGTCGCGTCCGTGGTCTCCACGTTCGTGATCAGGTGCGGTGGCGCGATGGCCTCACCGTCACCGTCGCTGCTGTTGCCGGCGGCGGCGCTGGTGTCGCAGGTCTCGGTGACGTGCACCTTGTAGCCGTTCCAGAACGTGTCGCGCTTGACGCCCCACCGGGCATCGAGGTCATACGGTGAGGTGATCCGGGATCTGCCCGGCGGGAGACCCTCCGCATCCGCCTCCCGCCGTCTGATCACCTCCCGTCCCTGCTGGTCTTCGACGGCGAGGTAGTTCTGCACCAGCACAACCCGCAGCACCTCGACCTGATGCAGCCGCGCCAAAAACGCCAGGTCAGGATCACTGCCGGCCGCGGCGTACACCGCTGTGAGCAGCGTGTGCCCATCGCGCCCGTACGCCAGCGCCAGCTCAGCCTTCTTCGTCTCGGAGGCAGGCATCCGCCAGGTATCGATCCGTGCGGCATACCGTGTGCCCCACGAGTCGTCCAGGAGTTGTGCCACCAGCTGCGGCGCGGCCACCGCCAGCGCCTCCAGGCAGGCCCGCACCGACTCCCCGGCCAGCTCCAGCCGGTTCAGGTCGCCGACCGCGGAGATCACGTGGGTGGAATCGGTGCGCATCTTGGCGCCCGCGCCCACCAGCCCGCCGGCGGCCAGCCGCTCCAGCAGCGTGTCCAGCACCACCTGATCCAGACCCCCGCCGGCGACCCTGGCCCGGAACTCACTCAGCACCGAGTGGTCGAAACCGGGATCGGCCAGATCGAGGCCGAGCGCGTACTTCCAATCGATACGGGTACGGACGCACTCGGCGGCCTGACGGTCGGTCAGATCCTCCGCCATCTGGAAGACCGTCACCAGGGCCAGGCGCGACGGCGGCCAGCCCGGCCTACCGCGCACCCCGTAGGCACCCGCGAACTGCTCATCGGCCAGCCACTCGCCGAGTTTGTCGCGCACCAGCACCGGCAGCGGACGCTCGCGTTTCCCGCGGTACATCGCCGCGACAGCCTCGGCGACCTGCGGCGCGGGCAGTGGCCACCGCTGCGGCACCACAGACATCACCACTCCAGTCTGCGGCCCACACCAGGGGAAGGCGACGAGAAGAAAACGAGCCGCAGAGTGATCATGCGGAACACAAGATCCAAAACGGGTACGCCACGCCGGGCGAGTCAAGATCCCCACGAAATAAACCACCAGGGTC
>JBOHFU010000836.1:0-1892 GCA_050699675.1 Pseudonocardiaceae bacterium | reverse complement strand
ACAGATCGACCCGAAACCCGAGCGTGACCGCGACTCCGACGGGGTGCTCACGCCACCGAGGCTGCCGTAACCGCTTTCCCGCCGGTCGGCGTCAGTCGGTGGGGAAGTCGAACTCGCCGAGCCGGACACCGGCGGTGAACGCCTCCCACTCGGGGCGGGTGTAGACGATCACCGCATCGTTCCGGTGACGGCTGTGGCGTACTGCAACCCGGCCCGAGCCGTCACGCAGCGGCCCGGCCTCCACACATTCGCCACCGTTGCTGTTACTCCGGGTGCTGATGTGCCAGCCGACGATCGCCAGCTCCTCGGGCCCCACCGCGCCGGGCCCGCTGGACGTGCCCATTACAGCTCCTTCGCTGCGGCCACGATCAGCGCGGCCGACTCCTTACCGTCGAGCGCTGCTGCGCTGAGCTGATGATACGCCTGCCGGAACCGATCGACCGCCGCATCCTCTTCGACGTAGACCGCACCAGCGAGGTTGTCCACATAGGCCACATCGGGGTAGAGGTCGGGCATCTCGTAGAGCCAGAACGAGCCGTCCAAGCCGGCATGTGCGCCGCGGCGCAGCGGGAGCACCCGGACTTCGACGTTGGGCCGCTCGGCGACTTCGAGCAGCTTGGTGAGCTGGCCGCGCATCACCTCCGGGTTGCCGATGACGCGGCGCAGTACCGACTCGTCGACTACGGTGGTGAAGCTGACCGGCGCGTCGCCGCCGAGTATCTGCTGCCGAGTCATCCGCAGTCCGATCATCCGCTCGATCTTCTCCTCGAGGGTGTCGGCAGTCGCCGCATTGCGGATCAGGATCTCGGCGTACTCCCGGGTCTGCAGCAGCCCGGGCACCAGCATCGCCTCGTAGGTGCGGAGCCGCTCGGCGCGGGAGTCCAGCCACAACAGGTCGATGAACCGGCGGTCGATGTCATTGCTGTAGGCGTCCCACCAGCCCTTGCGCCACACGTCGTCGGAGAGCTGCAGCAGCCCGTCGCGGGTGCGCTCCTCGGAGACGCCGTAGAGGTCAAGTAGCGCGAGCACGTCACCGCGGCGGATCGGGTACTCGGCGGTCTCGAACCGGCTCACCATGGACGGGTCGCGCTGCAAGTAGTCGCCGGCCTGGCGCAGCGTCATCCCGGTGGACTCGCGCAGCGCCCGCAACTGCTGGCCCAACCACTGCGCCCGCAGCGTCGGCCCCGGCTTCCTCTTCGGCACGGCGGTCATCCTCTCAGTCCACGATCAACCGAACAAACCCGGCAGTTACCAAGGATATGAGATCTCAATCTTGTGAAACCTGGCTAGATGCGAGAAGGTCGGTCATGTTACCGAGGTCGCTATGCATCGAAGAAGGAGCCACCGATGACCGAGCACCGCCCGGAGTCCGCGCAGCAGCTGCCCGATCACGTCGAAGTCCTGCGCTGCGTCACCCTGCCCGCGATCCCGACCGTCTACGGCCTGGACGACCCCGACGAGGGCGTGACGGCCTGGGTCTTCGCGCTCCCCGGCGGGCTGGCCTTCGTCGTGTCGAGCGACGAGGAGGAAGGCGGCGGCATCGTGCACACCAGCCTGGACCACGTCGTGCGCTTCTGGGCCCCGTTCCATGAAGCCGAGCTGGTGCTGGTCACGGCCTGACGTCAGCCCGAAGGCGCCGAGAACTGTCGGAGTGCGCCGGCAGGGTGCAACCATGTACTGGACGAGCAGTGCGGAGGTGATGTTCTTATGGCCGCGCCCGTTCCCGAGGTATTCGAGCACAGCGGTCCGTGGACCGAGGAGGAGTTCCTCGCCCTGCCTGTGGACCGGCGGGTCGAGCTGCTGGATGGGGCTCTGCTGGTGAGCCCGAGCGCGCGGATCCGCCACCAGCGGTTGTCCTCCCGGCTCTGGGCCGCCCTCGATGCTGCGGTCCC
>JBOHFU010000835.1:0-1892 GCA_050699675.1 Pseudonocardiaceae bacterium | reverse complement strand
AATCGTAGTGCAAACGCTTCTGCACCGGGGGGTTCACTGTTGCCAGCACGTCGGCTATGTCGCGTCCCGCGGTGCCGGAGCCGAACAGGTCGCTGCGCTCATAGCGGCCGTGTGCGATCTGGGCACGGACCGCTTCGGTGATCTCGGGTGGGTCATGCGAGGTGAACACGACGTTGGGGCCGCACTCGCGGTTGTGCTGGCGAGTGCCGATGCTGACGGCCGGCGTGCCGAGGTATGCGCCCTCGCGCAGCGCCGCCGACGAGTTGCCGATCATGCAGGCGCAATGCGTCATCAACCGGGTGAAGTCCTCGGCGGGCAGGTTGCGGAAGAACTGGCAGCGATCGGCCAGACCCTGCTCGCGGAACTGCCGGATACCGGTGGCGACCTCAGCGCTGCCTGCGTCCACGTTGGGCCAGAAAACCAGCGCCTGCATCCCGATCGACGAGATCGCGCGCAACGTCGCGGTCATCTGATCGAGGCCGTGGCCGTATTCGGTCGTCACGCCGTGTTGCATCACCAGCAGGAAGGGCTGCTCCGGATCGATCGGTGAACCCTCGCCGCAGTGGTCGATCAGCGCGTCGCGGCGGGTGCCCGGGCGGGTGCGGGCAGCGAGATCGATCGCCGGGCAGCCGAGGTTGAACACGTACTGGGGATCCTCACCCATGGCGATGACGCGGCGGGCGCTGAGCTCGGTGGCCGGGAAGTGGATGTGGGACAGCTTGGTGATCGCGTGCCGGACGCTCTCGTCGATCGATCCCGACACCTCACCGCCTTGGGTGTGAGCGACGGGAATGTTCATGTAGGCGCCGGCGATGGCCGTCGCGATCGTCTCGAAGCGGTCGGCAACGGTGACGACGGTGTCGGGTTCGAGCCGCTCGAACGCGGTCGGCAACTCCAGCAGGCCCAGCCCTGTTGATTTCGCCATCGTCGCCGGCGTCTGACCCTCGATGATGAAGCGGATCTTGGCGTCGGTCGTGAAACCGGCGTCCTCGAGCACGTGCACCGCGCAGCCGTAGCGATCGAGCAGTGCGGACGCGGCGGCGATCACCTGCAACTCCAGGGCGGGGTGGTCCCGCACGGCCTCAAGCACTGTGGTGATCCGCGCCAGGTTGGCCCGGCTGGCGACGACGACGCAGATCTTCTTGCGACGTTCAGGCACGTCGGTGCCTCCTGATGGCAGGGACGAGGAGAAGACAGGGCGTGCGTAGATCGAATCATAGATAGCTGTTTACTGAGCGCGTGCTACGCGGGCCGCGGCTGGCGTAGCGGAGTGCGGTTAGGTCTCCCCGTTACTGGGTACTGAGAGACTGTCACCGGCCGGTTTCCGGTCGCGACATATCCACCCAACCTGCGCCGCCGAGACGACGGCACATCCCGCGTGAAAGGGCGTCAACCGATGGGTACCGAAGACAAGATCTCAAACAAGGCCGAACAGCTGAAGGGCAAGGGCAAAGAGGCCGCCGGCAGGGCCACCGACGATGAGCAGCTCGAAGCTGAGGGCAAGGTGGACCAGGCCAAGGGCGACATCAAGCAGGCCGGCGAGAAGGCCAAGGACGCCGTCCGGGACATCACCAAGGACTGAGCCACCGAACCACCAGAAGGTCTCAGCTCAGAAAGCAAGGAGAACTCGATCATGGCAGACACCACCAGCGCCGCTCCTCAGTCATCTAACTCCCCGTCCGCGGCTGCCCGTACCGGTGGTGAGTCGCCCCCGACCCGGCTGGCCGAGGACACCGCGCAGGGCAAGACCACCATCGCTTCGTCTGTGGTGCAGAAGGTCGCCGGGATCGCCGCCCGTGAGATCTCCGGGGTGCACGCGCTGGGCGGCGGGTTGTCCCGCGCGTTCGGCGGGATCCGTGAACGCATCCCGGGCAGCACCGGCGCCTCGCAGG
>JBOHFU010000834.1:0-1895 GCA_050699675.1 Pseudonocardiaceae bacterium | reverse complement strand
TGGCAAAACCTCCCTCGGTACGCCGCTCGACATCGCTGATCTTGCCATCGAACAACCGATAGCCGTCCAGCCGGCTTACCATCGCGGCGATCGGGTCGCCGTGCGCGGCCCCCGTCTGGCGGATCAGCCGCCCAAGCTCCTCGGCCAGGCTGATCGTCCCTGGGATCATCACCTGCTTGAGCTGATAACCCGACAGCGGGTACAGCGCAATGTCAGCCACACAACCCATGTCAATCGTGATCGAGCGGGAGAACCGCTCGGCCCAGTGATTGTCGATGGTGTCAATGATCGCGGTATTGCCCTTCTCATCAGCCAGCGCCATCGGCGTGGCCGACACGCCGTACACGGTGGGGGTCACCATCTGGATCTCCGGGAAAGCCCGGCCCATGCCGTCAGCGTCAACAACCGGAATGCCCAGCCTGGCTGCCACCCTGAACGGGACCGTCGAGTTCGACCCGCCTGCCTCGATCGAGACGGTGTGCGTGACCGGTCGCCCAAGGAAAGATTCCAATGCCTGGAGCGCACGCACATGCTCATCACCGCGAGGTAGCTTCTCGATCCCTACCGTCGGTGCGCCCATTCCCGCAGTGGGAACGACAAGCGCATCGTCAGCCACCTCGTCCACCGTCACAAGCTCGGCCGGCCCATACTCGCGGATCGCCTGTTTAGCGAGCAGCGCGCCGAGATAGGGGTTACCGCCGCCGCCCGTGCCGAGTACCGCAGCACCGGTTGCCATATCATCTATATGGCCCTCACCGATACGCCGCATCGGTCTCCCCTCCAAGGTCGAGGTCACCGACCGCTTTGACCCGAATCCGAGTCGCGTTGCCTGGCAGATAGGTCAACGGCACTTCCTCGACCTCAACTACCTGCACACTCCCCGAGACTGCGCCCGCCGCGACAGCCTTATCGATCGCCTCCTGCATGGCCTGCTCCAACACTTGATCCCGCGAACGCTGCTGAAGCGACAAGACCCGATCAATCTCACCGCCCACCTGCGCGATCGCCGCGCCGATCGCGTTCGCGACACCACAATGGTCGGGTTTGATCAGCGCGGACGCGCCGGGCAGATCTTCGCCGAGCAAGACGCTGCCACCACCGACCACGACCACCGAGACCGGATCCGGCGTCGTCTTCATCCGATCAACCGCCCCGGCAACCGTCTGTTCGATCCGTTCCAGTCCACGAGCAACAAGGCTAGAGTCGAGTCCGGTGACGCGCTCACGGTCACCGATCGTTGCCAGATCCCCAGCCACCGCCAGATCAGTCGCAGTCACCGTGTTACCCCCGAAGACCAACGCCCGGTTGGTCAACTCATACCCGACACTGTCCGGGCCGATCGTCAGCTCCGGCTGATGACGCACCAGACTGCCTCCCCCAAGTCCAAACGAACTCACATCAGGCATACGAAAATTTGTCCGCACTCCCCCGATGTCAACGGCCACCGAGGCCTGGCGCGGGAACCCATGGTGGAGCATGCCGACATCCGTGGTTGTCCCCCCAATGTCGACGACCGCACAGTCCGGCAGCCCGGACAAGAAGGCCGCTCCGCGCATGGAGTTTGTTGGTCCGCAGGCAAACGTCGCGACCGGATAACGCTTGGCGGCCTCGACGCTCATCAGCGTCCCGTCGTTTTGGCTCAGGTAGACCGGTGCGCTGATCTCGAACTGGGCGAGCGCTGCACGCAGGCCGTCAACGATGCGGACCGCGAGGTCGTGTAGGCAGGCATTGATGATTGTGGCGTTCTCCCGCTCGAGCAGCCCTACCCGGCCGATCTCGTGGGACAAGCTGATCGCGACCCCGGGCAGCGCCGCCTCGAGGATCTGTGCCGCCTGCTGCTCACACTCGGCATTGACCGATGAGAACACCGAACAGATCGCGATCGAGCGGAGCCC
>JBOHFU010000833.1:0-1896 GCA_050699675.1 Pseudonocardiaceae bacterium | reverse complement strand
GCAATCTCGTCCGGGACCTGCTGGACACGATGGCTGCCGAGGGCGGAGCCGGACTCGCGGCACCCCAGCTAGGCGTCTCGCTGCGGGTGTTCACCTACCACTGTGTCGACCGCACCGGGGACGACGTCACCGGGCACCTTGTCAACCCCACCTTCGACGTGGTGGGTGACGAGATGCAGGATGGACCGGAGGGCTGCCTATCGATTCCGGGGCTGTACTGGGACTGCCGGCGCCACCTGCGTGTCGTCGCCCGCGGGCGCAACCAGCACGGCGAGCCGATCGAGGTGCATGGCACCGAGCGGCTGGCCAGGGCGATCCAGCATGAGACCGACCACCTCGACGGTGTGCTGTTCATCGACCGGCTCGACCCCGAGACACGCAAACAGGCGATGCGGGAAATCCGGCAGGCACGCTGGTTCGGCACCCCCGAGCCGGTGGTCAAGCTCAGCCCACACCCGATGCTCGGCAAGGTGCGCTGACCGGTGCGACTGGTCTTCGCCGGCACGCCCGAGGTGGCGGTGCCCTCGCTACAGGCGCTGCTGGACTCCGACCGGCACCAGGTCGCCGCGGTGCTGACCCGCCCGGATGCGCCGGCCGGGCGGGGGCGGCGGCCGGCCCGCTCATCGGTGGGTGCGCTGGCTGACGAGGAGGGGTTGATCGTGCTCACCCCACGCCGCCTGGTTGATCCAGAGTTCTTGGCGCGGCTGCGGGAGCTGGCCCCGGATTGCTGCCCGGTGGTCGGCTACGGCGCGCTGGTTCCGCGAGTGGCGTTGGACATCCCCCGGCATGGCTGGGTGAACCTGCACTTCTCGCTGCTGCCCGCCTGGCGTGGGGCCGCTCCGGTGCAGGCCGCGATCCGGCATGGGGACGAGATCACCGGCGCATCCACCTTCGCGTTGGAGGAGGGGCTGGACACCGGCCCGGTATACGGCACGGTCACCGAGGTGATCCGCCCCGAGGACACCGCGGGTGAGTTGCTGTCCCGGTTGGCCGACGCCGGAGCCGAGCTGTTGGTGGCCACGCTGGACGGGATCGCCGACGGGGCTCTGCGCCCGGTGCTCCAGCCGTCCGATGGTGTTTCGCACGCCCCGAAGCTCACTGCCGAGGACGCCCATGTGGATTTCAGCGCCCCGGCGTTCGCGGTGCATCGCCAGGTGCGTGCGGTGACGCCCGCTCCCGGTGCCTGGAGCAGGTTCCGGGACCAACGCCTGGGCCTCGGGCCGGTGCGACTCACCGACGTCGATGAGCTCGGCCCTGGCGAGCTGCTGGCGGGCAAGCGGGAGGTGCTCGTCGGCACGGCGACCAGCGCGGTGCGGCTGGGTGAGGTCACTGCGCCCGGTAAGCGGGCGATGCCCGCACCGGACTGGGCTCGCGGTGCCCGGCCGGGGCCGGGGGAGCGGTTCGAGTGACGGTGAGTGTGGGCACCGCCCAGGTCGCCGGGGGCTCGCGGTGACGGTCCCCCGCAGGCCATCCCGACCGCCCAGGCCCGGGCCGTCCCGGCGGCGCGCTGGGCCGCGCCGGCCGCCGGTGGAGGACCCCCCTAGGCGGGCCGCGTTGGACGCCCTGGCGGCGGTGCGCGAATGCGACGCGTACGCCAACCTGGTGCTTCCTGACCTGCTGCGGCAGCGCGGGATCAACGGTCGGGACGCCGCGCTGGCCACCGAGCTGTGCTACGGAACGTGCCGCGCCCAAGGCATGCTGGACGCGGTGCTGCAGTCCTGCGCGGACCGCCCGTTGTCGGAGGTGGACGGCGAGCTGCTGGACGCCCTGCGGCTGGGCAGCTATCAACTGCTGCGGACCCGGGTGCCGCCGCACGCCGCGGTCGGCACCACCGTTGATCTGGTGCGCGCGGATCGTGGCAGTGCGTCCGCCGGCTTCGTCAACGCCGTGTTGCGC
>JBOHFU010000832.1:0-1897 GCA_050699675.1 Pseudonocardiaceae bacterium | reverse complement strand
GCCGCCACGGCCGGATCAGGACGTTCACCGTTGCCTTTCGTGCCCATTGGCACCCCACCCTCAGCTGTGCGGATCGTGTGGTCGATCTCACACCGGTGCGCCGGGTCGAGGCAACCCCCCAGCAGCCTGGAACTACGACGTTGCCAGCGGCCTCGACGTACGATCCAGTACTGGCACTCCCGTGCCTTGCTGGTACCAAGCCCTGAGGAGCGAACCGCCGTGCCCGCCGAGAACACCAACATTGAGCGCCAGATCGGCACCGCACGGGTCAAGCGCGGGATGGCCGAGATGCTCAAGGGCGGTGTGATCATGGACGTGGTCACGCCGGAACAAGCCAAAATCGCCGAGGATGCGGGTGCGGTGGCCGTCATGGCGCTGGAGCGGGTCCCCGCTGATATCCGCGCGGACGGCGGCGTCGCCCGGATGAGTGACCCGGACGTGATCGCTGGGATCATCAGTGCGGTGTCCATCCCGGTGATGGCCAAGGCCCGCATCGGGCACTTCGTCGAGGCGCAGGTGCTGCAGGCGATCGGCGTGGACTACGTCGATGAGTCCGAGGTGCTCACCCCGGCCGATGAGGCCCACCACATCGACAAGTTCGCCTTCACCGTCCCGTTCGTCTGTGGCGCTACCAACCTCGGTGAGGCGTTGCGCCGGATCTCCGAGGGCGCCGCCATGATTCGCTCCAAAGGCGAAGCCGGGACCGGCAATGTGGTCGAGGCGACCCGGCACATGCGCTCGATCCGCGCCGGCATCCGGGCCCTGGCCGCGATGCCTCCCGGGGAGCTGCCCGCGGCCGCCAAGGAGCTGGCTGCCCCGGTGGAGCTGGTCCGCGAGGTCGCCACGGCCGGCTCGTTGCCGGTGGTGCTGTTCACCGCGGGCGGTATCGCCACGCCCGCCGACGCGGCGATGATGATGCAGCTCGGCGCCGAAGGCGTGTTCGTCGGCTCAGGCATCTTCAAGTCCGGCGACCCCGCCAAGCGCGCGGAGGCGATCGTCAAGGCGACCACCTTCTACGACGACCCGGACATGGTGGCGAAGGTGTCCCGGGGGCTGGGCGAGGCCATGGTGGGGATCAATCTCGGTGAGCTGCCCGATGGGCAGCGGCTGGCCCAGCGCGGCTGGTGACCACCGGGGAGGGTGTGACCGACGCCGCCGCGTTGCTGCTGTCTGCCGCGGCCGGCCAGCAGCTGCGCACTCCGGGGCCCGAAGGCGGGGCCGCCCGACGTTCCCGGATCAGCCGCGGCACCGTGCTGGTGCACGCCGACATGCACAACCACACGTTGCTGTCCGACGGCGAGGGGGACCCGGAGGCGGCGTTCCCCTCGATGCGCGACGCCGGCCTGGACGTCGCCGCGCTCACCGATCACGCGATCCGCGGTGCCACGGTGGAGGGCACCGGCATGGGAGGCACGCCGTGGATCGGGCTGGACCGGGCCGCCTGGCGGCGTACCGGAGAGCTCGCCGACGCCCACGACCGGCCCGGCGAGTTCACCGCGATCCGTGGTTTCGAGTGGTCGCACCCGAACCTGGGACACGTCAATGCCTGGTTCACCGACGACTTCACCGATGTCGCGACCCACGGGGCGATGGGGGAGCTGTACGCCTGGTTGGACCGGACCGGTCGGCGAAACGGCGCCCGCCCTCCGGCCGGGCTGGCCGGCTTCAACCACCCCGGCCGGGAGGAGGGCACCTTCGCGGGTTTCCGCTACACGGCCGTTGTCGCCGAGCAGATGGTCAGCCTGGAGATGTTCAACCGCACCGACGACTACCTGTTCCAGGGCGTCGCGGCGGGCCGCATCTCCCCGTTGGTGGCCTGCCTGGACGCCGGCTGGCGGCCTGGGCTGCTCGGGGTCAGCGATGAGCACGGTACGAACTGGGGCTTCCAGGAGGGTAC
>JBOHFU010000831.1:0-1903 GCA_050699675.1 Pseudonocardiaceae bacterium | reverse complement strand
CGGCGGCCGACCCAGGTGTCGCGGTCGGGCGCGGCCAGCAACGCGTCGACCTCGTCGTGGGTGAGGAACGACACGGTCTGTCGGTCGGTGCGTTTGGCGGGGATGGCCAGCACCCGCTGGATCAGCTGGGCGTGCTCGGGGTGGCGCAGCGCGGCGTAGGCGAACAGCGAGTGGACCGCGGCGAGTCGGGTGTTGCGGGTGCGCACGCTGTTGTGTCGCTCGACCTCGAGGTGTTCGAGGAAGGCGCCGATGAGCACCGCGTCGAGGTCCTCGAGTTGCAGCTTGGACGGCGTCTTGCCGGTGCGGCGCTGAGCGAAGCCCAACAGCAGCCGGAGTGTGTCTCGATAGGAGGCGACCGTGTTGGGTCTGGCCCGCAGCTGGCCGAGTAGGCGCTCGGTGAAGAAGCTCTGCATCGTCGGGGCGAGCGCGCTCATGCCCGTGCCCCGGCGTCGAGGCGTGCGGCGACGAGGTGGAGCAGCTCGGGCGCGGCGGACAGATACCAGTACGTGTTGGCGGGGTGGACGTGACCGAGGTAGGTGGACAGCAGCGGCATGCGGGCTTGCACGTCGGCGCCGTCCCGATACCAGTCGAGCAGGGTCCGCACCGCGAAGCTGTGGCGCAGATCATGCGGTCGTGGTCGACAGCGGGCCGAGCGTGGCTTGAGACCGGCTCGGCGGACCAGGTCGAGCCAGCCGAGGTGCGCGTTGCAGTAGAGCAGTCGGGTGCCGGCCGTCGAGATGAAGAAAGCGGGCCCGACCGGTCGGCGACAGAGCCGATCACGTTCACGGGTGTAGGCAGCGAGGGCGTCGACAGTGCTCGCATGCACCGGGACCTCTCGCGACTTGCCGAACTTCGAGAGACGGATCACCAGGACGGCTCCGACGAGGTCGACGTCGTCGCGGTCAAGGCCAAGGGCTTCACCGATGCGGAGCCCGGTCACGGCCAACAGCCCGATGAGAGTCTCGAAGGTGGCCACCCGCAGCGGCGAGCGGAACCCCTGGGCGGCAGCCATTAGCGCGTCGATATCGGCGTCGGAATACAGGTAAGGCGTGGCCCGATGACTCCGGCCGGGCAGCAGACCGGGCGGGGGCACCTCATGGGCGGGGTTGATGGCATGCAGATGACGGGCAAATGGCCGCACCACCGACAACCGCTGCGCCCACCAGTTGGACGCGCCGTTCGGGGGAAGGGTCGCCCACGCGAAAGCGGCGTCGGTGGTGATCGTTTCGGTCGCGTTCGCGTCCAGGTAGCCGACGAAGTCGGCGAGCAGAAGCCCAGTGCGCGCCAGCTTGTAACCGAGCGCCCGGCGGATGGTGAGGTAGTTGTCCAGCGCGTCGCGCAGGTCGCTCATGACGCGCTCCCCGGCCACGGCAGCGCCAACGCGCGCAACCGGTCTCGGTCGACCTTGGCGTAGATGCTCGTGGTCAAGACACTGGCGTGACGCAGGACTTGGCCGACCTCGACCAGCCCGGCGCCAGCGCGCAGCATCTCGGTCGCTGCGGTGTGGCGGAGACGGTGCGCGGTCACCTCCGCCAAGCCGGCCCGGACACAGGCGGCCCGCACGATCGCGGACACGCCGCCACCGGTCAGCCCGCGGTGAGGTGCCCGCACCCTGGTGATGAGGTTGGCGTATTCGCAGTCGGGTCGGCCCCGGCGCAGCCAGCCGACCAGCGCCTCGCCGACGTCGACGGGCAGAGGCATTCGCTCTTCGCGTCGGCCCTTGCCGCGGATGGTGACCTCGCCGGCGCGCCAGTCGATGTCGGCCAGCTCCAGCGCCGCCACCTCCCCGGCACGCAGCCCCAGGCGGATCAGCAGGGTCAGCACGGCGAAGTCGCGTCGGCCGAAGGTGCTGCGCTGGTCGCAGCTCGCCAGCAAGCGGGCGACCTCGAGGCGGCCGAACGCC
>JBOHFU010000830.1:0-1910 GCA_050699675.1 Pseudonocardiaceae bacterium | reverse complement strand
TCAGAACGGACTGATGGGGGGATCGATGCCGATCAAAATGAGTGAGATGATCACTCTGATCGAGAGGGACGGCTGGTTCCTGGCGAGAACGAGAGGGAACCATCGGCAGTTCAAGCACATCACAAAGCCAGGCAAGATCACCATTGCGGGTAAACCGTCCAGCCCAACGTGCCTGGGGATGAAGGCAGTGTGGGCGGGGGGCCGTGCTCGATCAACTCGACCAGCGCGGCGGCGTCCAGATGGAACGTTTATCCGTGCTTACCGCGATCGGTCTGCCGGGGATGAGCGGTGCCGGCATGGGTGATCCAGAGTGTGCGGGCCGCGTCGTCGATGCCGTACCAGACTCGTCCTCCAGCAGTCACTTCGAACTGCCACTGTTCCATCGACCGGTTCCCGACGGTGACAAGGCCAAGGCTGCCTTTGAGGCGATGTTGACGGCTGTCGGTCCGGCGGGGGTCGGCGGTGATGCACACCCATGCGCGATCCGTGGCCTCGGGAACCTGCCGCAGCAGTATGTCCCAACCAATGCCAGCACGGCGATCGGCAGCCCGAACCGTCCACGGGTTGGGTCGCCCGATCTCGTCACCACGTCTGGTCATGCAGAACGGTCGTGGGGCCGCTCGATCACCGGGCCGTCGCCCTCCAGCGGACCACGCAGGCGGCGCGCCAGATTCGGATCCGACCAGACCTCGGCCGTGGCCCGCCATGCGGCGACTGCCTGCGCGAACGGCACGAGCGAGCCGGTGTCCGCGCCGGCATCGAGGTTCGCCAGCAATTCAGCGACGCACTGGTGTCGCTCGGCCTCGGGCAGCCAGTGCATCCAGGCGAACTCCTCTTCGAGCAGCTCCGCGGCCAGGTCGGGATCGCGCCGGGCGAGCGTGCGAAGCACGTGCGCCGCAGTGGCCATGCCCGTCCTGGTAGCCGCGAACCGGTCCGACCGGATGAGCACGACGTTCTGCGCGTCGCGCCGTTCCAGCTCGACATCGGCCGTCTCCAGCGCGGCGATCACCTCGCTGGGGCTGCGCAGGAACGTGCTGTACGGGTAGGTCTCGCTCGACATGACCCAAGTATATCTGAACTAGTTCAGATACTCCACTGGTGGCTGCCTGGCCGCTGTCATGACTGCCTGCGGTCGACTGCCTACGGTGAGGGGCCTCGACTCTGCTGAGGGGAGTAGCTTGAGCGACTGACGCGGTTGACCATTCCGCCGAGCACACCGAATAGTGGAACAGCGGCTCAGCGATGCAGCTCCAGGATGAGACGTCGTCCTGGGAGTCAGGCAGGCAGGGTCGGCACGTCGTAGGCGGCGAATGCACGGTCACTCGTGACGATCGTGAGCCCTTCACACTGGGCCTGTGCAATGAGCAGGCGGTCGAACGGATCGCCGTGATTGGCCGAGAACCCGAGCATCGCGATGCCGTGCTCGATCGTCACCGGCAATGCCGTAAACCCATGACGCGCGATCTGGGCGACCAGGTCACCCGGCGCGTCGAGCTTCCCCTTTGCCACCTTGATTGAGATCTCGACCGCACTCACCGGTGAGACCCGGACCTCGTTTGCCCGGCTCCGGATCGCGGCGCGGGACTCCTCTCGTAAGCGAGCACCCCCGTCCAGCCACCAGATCAGCGCGTGGGTGTCCAGCAGTAACCTCACAGCCGGTCGCCCTCGCCCGGGAAGATCGGCCCGTTCTCCATCAGGTCGATCAGTTCCTCATCCGGTTCATCGAAGTCCGGCGCCATCCAGACCTTTCCCTCCCAACCACCGGGAATCCGGTCCGGGAGCGCGCGCTGCAGCGGGACGAGGCGAGCGACCGGCCGGCCGTTGCGGGCAATGACGATCTCGTCGCCGGCCTCCACCTGCTCCAGCAACTTGGAGAATTGGGTCTTGGCCTCGTAGACGTTCACTTGCTT
>JBOHFU010000829.1:0-1912 GCA_050699675.1 Pseudonocardiaceae bacterium | reverse complement strand
GTGGCGTCCAGGCGCAACTGGCCGGTGCCACCCGGTCCCGCCGGCACGTCGATCGTGACGTTCTCGGTGACCACCGATGGCGGATCAGGGATCGTCGTGACGGCCAGCGTCACGCCGGCACCCGCGACCAGGGCGGCGATGAGCAGCAGGACGATGGGTCGCTGGGCCAGCCTGGCCAGCCGGGCCGTTCGGGGCACGCCGCCGACGGTAGGTCAGCCCGGGCCGCGCCGACGTCACCGTCTCAGCGGATTCTCAGCGCGGCGATCTCCAGCACCATGTGCACACCCTCACATACGGTGCGTCGCACGTAATAAGTAGTGTTCCTGCCCACCCAGGGTGGTGCCGGCCCGGTCGATGGGGGAGACTTGTCCGGTACGTGGAGGGGAGTATTCCTTCGCGGCGGTGTCGTCATCACGGTCTTCCCGCAGTGCTGCGGGTGCCCGGTACCGTCGGCCGGTCCTCCGGTGGAAGAGACCTCCGGTTTACGACGCACGCCGTCTACCCGGAGAGGTCTCGCTCATGGATGTGCCCACCTGGGTCTGGCTCGCCACGGTGGGCGGCCTCGTTGTGCTGTTCACCCTCGACCTGGTTATCGTCGACCGCAAACCGCATGCGGTGGGCATCGCGGAGGCGACCCGGTGGGTGGTGTTCTACATCGCCTGCGCGGTGGCTTTCGGGCTGGGCGTGTGGTACTTCGCCGGCAGCCAGTTCGCAGTCGAGTACCTCGCCGGATACGTCACCGAGTACTCGTTATCGGTGGACAATCTGTTCATCTTCGTGCTCATCATGGCGGCCTTCGGGGTGCCGGCCGTCCACCAGCACCGGGTACTGCTGATCGGCATCGTGCTCGCGTTGATCATGCGGGGGCTGTTCATCGCGGCGGGTGCGGCGCTGATCTCGAACTTCAGCTGGGTGTTCTACCTGTTCGGCGCACTGCTGATCTACCTGGGCTGGCAGCAGATCCGCCATCGGAAGCAAGATGTGGAGTTCCGGGAGAACATCGCGCTGCGTGCGCTCCGCAAGCTGGTCCCGGTGACCGACGACTTCCATGGCTCCAAGCTCACGGTCAAGCGCGATGGCAAGCTGTGGATGACTCCGATGATCGTGGTGATGATTGCTATCGGCTCCGCAGACCTGGTCTTCGCCCTGGACTCCATCCCCGCGATCTTCGGGCTCACCCAGGAAGCCTTCCTCGTCTTCACTGCCAACGCCTTCGCGCTGATGGGCCTACGGCAGCTGTACTTCCTCATCGGCGGGCTGCTCAAGAAGCTCGTGTATCTGCCCGTCGGGCTGGGCGTGATCCTCGGGTTCATCGGCGTCAAGCTGGTACTCGAAGCGCTGCATGAGAACTCACTGCCCTTCCTCAATGGTGGCCGGCCGCTGCTGGTGCCGACGGTGGGTATCGAACTCTCGCTGGGCGTGATCGTCGGCGTGCTGGTGGTGACGACAGTGGCCAGCCTGCTCAAGGTTCGTTTCCGCCCAGAGATCAGATCCCCGGTTTGCAACCGTGGCTGAGCAGGAACGGCGCGTGCGTCCGTTCGATGTCGTAGTCCCAGGCGTCCAGGTCGGCAGGGTCGGCCAGCCCGTGGGCATCGGCGAGCAGGGGAGACTCGGCCTGCAGGTCGGTGAAGCCGACCTCAGCCAGAACCTCGTGGTAGGTGCGAGCCGACCAGAAGTAGTCCGGTAGCTCCAGCCATTCGCCGTTGGTCAGCAGCAGCCGGGCCAGGCGCGGGTCCCCATCCTGGTAGTTCGTTTCCGGCTCGCCGGAGCGAAGGGTGGAGAACTGCATTCCGACGTGGTCGGGATGCGGATCAAGAATCACGAATCGTCCGCCTGGGCGAAGCACGCGCCATACCTCAGCGGCGATAGCCCGGAGTTGGTCGCGGGAGGGCAGCACGACAAAGACGAAGCA
>JBOHFU010000828.1:0-1914 GCA_050699675.1 Pseudonocardiaceae bacterium | reverse complement strand
TCGCGGTCCGCGACCGCGGGGAACTTTCGGGCGGTGCGGGCGTGAGACGCTGGTTTGTGGCGTCCTTCGCCGACGGCGACACGCACCTCGCCGAGCCCGCACCACTTGACCACCTGGTGACTGCGCAGTGCGACGGCAGGCGGTTCCGCCCGCTCGCGGCCCTGCGCGGAGCACCGCTTGAGCAGGCGCAGATCTGCCCAGCCTGCCGGTTGACCGGTCCTGCCCTCTCCACGCGAGGTCCGCACGGGTAAACGGGGGCAGTAAGGTATGGACGAGCGTCTTGCTGATGAACTCATCGCGAGCGGCGATCTGACGTCCGAGTGGCGGCCCTCGTTCCTCGCGGTGCCCCGAGTGCAGTTCATCCCTGACACTATCTGGCACGAGGTGGACGGCGTGATGCGGCCCGTGCGCCGGTCCGACGCTCTCGACCGGTGGCGAGAACTGGCGTGCAGCGAGGATTCCGTGGTCACTCAGGTCGACGACGGTCGCCCGGTGGGTCCTGGTGACGGCGGTGACCTGCCGACCAGTTCGGCCAGCCAGCCGAACGTGGTTGCGCTGATGCTCACACACCTCGACGTCCAGGGCGGCGAGCGGGTGTTGGAGATCGGGACCGGTACCGGGTGGAACGCCGCCTTGCTGGCCCATCGCCTCGGCGCCGGGCGGGTGACCACCATCGAGGTTGATCCCGAGGTGGCGGCCCACGCCCGCACAGCACTACAGAATGTGGGATTGGGCGCGGTAACCGTTATTACCGGAGATGGGTCACGGGGGCACCCACCCCAGGCCCCGTACGACCGCGTGATCGCCACCGTCGGATCCAAGTACCTGCCGTATGCCTGGGTGGCCCAAACCCGCCCTGGCGGGCGCATCGTGGCGCCCTCCTGGGCACTGACCTACCACGGACTACTACTCGCGCTCACCGTGAACGAGGACGGCACCGCGGCCGGGCACTTCGTCGACGATGTGAGCTTCATGATGCTGCGCGAGCAACGCGCCCACCGCAGCCGGCAGGTCATCACCGACGCCGACGACTACGAGCAAGCCACCATCACCGAGACCGACCTGCATCCCGCCGAGGTGGCCAGCGCCAGCTACGCGCTGGGCGCGGTCATCGCCATCGGAACCCGGGTGCCGGATTGCCGCTCGGACTACTTCCCGCCGACCGATCCCGGCAGCAAGGACGGCACCTTGCGATTAGTTGATCACCGTTCCGGGTCGTGGGCACGGTTGCGCTACGACCACGACGGCGGGCCTCCGTATACCGTGCGCCAGTTCGGCCCCCGGCGGTTGTGGGATGAAGTGGAAGCCGCCCACCAGTGGTGGGTTGACGCTGGCAGGCCCGACGCCGACCGCTGGCGGTTCACCGTGACCCCCGACGGGCAGCGGATCGAACTGGAGTAGGGCTTGACGTTCACCGGGACTGTCGGAGGTGCGCGGCAGAATGCGACCATGAACGCGCGGTTACCGACGGCGCGGTTACCGACGGCGCAGTGCGTCGATCACTTGCCGCACCCGGGGGTCGTGCTGCAGTTCCTCCAGGGTCACCGGCAGCGGCAGCCGCCAGTTCGGGTACTCGTCGATGGTGCCCGGCAGGTTGGGCTGGCGCAGTTCACCGACCGCATCGTAGGGGGAGGCCAGCAGCAGCCGGCAGGGCGTGCGGGCCAGCAGCGCGTGCATCGCCACCACGATGTCCCGCTCGCTGGCTTCGTCGCTCTCGGGCAGCAGGCCCTCGGTGCGCAGCAACCCGATGAGTTCCGCCCGCCCGGCCCGCGCCCGGGCCCACTCCGCGGCCTCGGCGGTGTCCTCGCCCAGCAGCCCCAACTCGGCACGCACCCGCACGTGCTCGCCACGCAGGAAGCCGGCCGCGGTAGGCAGGTCGTGGGTGGAGATGCTCGCCGCCGCGCGCTCCGGCCA
>JBOHFU010000827.1:0-1922 GCA_050699675.1 Pseudonocardiaceae bacterium | reverse complement strand
GTTCTGGAAAAAGACCGCGACACAGGCGGGCCTGCTCGGCACCGCGCTGGACGTGGCAGCGGGCCTCGGCGTTGCCGGGACGGCCACGATGCTGCTGGAGCCGTTCCGGATCGAAACGCTCGCGCAGGAACACGCAGGCGGGCTGGCGGCGGCCGGGCGATACGGTGAGCAGTGGACGTGCAACGTCATCGACGGGTGGTTCGGGCAAAGGCACCACTACGGAACCGACCGGTACGAGTGGATCGACAGGCTGCCAGGGCTGTGCGGAGCGCTGCGTGCCGCCGGGACGCCGGAGGTGGCGCGGCTGCTGGCCACCAGGACCTGGCAGTGGATGGACGGCCAGCTCCAGTCCTGGACCACCACCGCGCGAACCGAATTCCGCCAGCCACAGCTGGAGATGCTCAGCTCGCCGCTGGTCCGGCTGCTCGAGGCGGCCGACGACACGCTGCGCGACGAGATCACGACAGCGCTGCGCGAGTCCGAGGACACCGTGCTGGAGTGCCTGATGCCGGCGCTGCGTTCGGCGCACCCGCGGCGACCAGCGGGGCTCGACACGGTAGCCCGCGACTGCGCGAAGCGGCTCGGCGCGATCATCGCGAGGCCGCCGCGTGACGAAGACGACTGGTCGATCGAATGGACCGGGTGCCGGTGCGACCTTTGTGACACCCTGGGGACGTTTCTCCGCTCCCGGTCGCGGCGGATCTTCGAGTGGCCCCTGGCAACCGACGGGCGGCGGCACGTGCACACCCAGATAGACTCGGCCGGGCTGCCAGTGCGGCATCAGACCCGGCGGCAGGGTCGGCCATACACGCTCGTGCTGACCAAGACCGACGCCCTGTTCACGCGCGCCAAGAACGCGCGGCAGCAGGCCGTGACCGACCTGGCATGGCTGACGTCGACGTGGGGCGACGCACCGGCGCGAAAGTAAGACGGCCTGTGCCGGGTACGGCATGCGCCGGTGAGCGTGGCGTGGGCGTGCCGTCTTCGAGGCCGGGTTCTCGAATCCGCCCGTGAACCTCGTCGGCGCGGATACCGTCACCCAACTGCTCGAGGTCACCGACGAACGGCAGGCCAGCGAGGCGCGGGAGTTCACGTTCGCCGCCACGCTGACCCGCGAGCAGCAGGGACGCCGTGGACAATCTGCGCGACCATGACCTCGGTGTGCTGGTCGCGCCACCAGGAGCGGGCGGCCGCAAGACCGACGTCGAACAGCTCACCAGCGGCTACGGGCTGATCGTCGTGGACGAGTGCCACCACATCCCCCGCCGCGGCGTTCGAGCACGCTGTCAAACAGATCCCGGCCCGTCGCTGGCTCGGGCTCACCGCCACCCCGTACCGCCGCGACAAGCTCGACGACCTGATCTCCCTCCAGCTAGGCCCGGTCCGGCACACCATCACCCAATCCACCCCAGCGGCCAAGAACAGCACGCCCCAACTCGAATTCGAAAAGACCACAGTCCGGCCAACGCCTGTGCTCCACGTGCACGACACCACCTACCGCTATCTCGGTGACGCCGACCCCACCACCTTGGCCGGTCACTCGATCGAGTAGGCGAACACCTTGGTGTCGATCCGACCACTGTGCTGAACCGCCTGCAGGAACGTGGCGTCCGCACTCGCGACACACACGGGCGAGCCAGATCTTGACACACTGGCAGCTCGGCGGTACGTCACAACCTCAGTAACTGCTGATACTTAACTATAACTTGATTTCTATAGAAATCATTTGTTTGGAACTAAAGTTTTACTGTAGGATGGGCTGGTGCCAGTTGATCGACGCGACCTCCGTCGGAGGCTCTTCGAGCTCGCCGCCGGACAAGGCGGCTACTTCACCGCCGCTCAGGCGAAGACGCTCGGCTACTCCCACCAGGCGCAGGCCCACCACGTTGGGGCGGGCAACTGGTGGCGCATTGATCGTGGCC
>JBOHFU010000826.1:0-1925 GCA_050699675.1 Pseudonocardiaceae bacterium | reverse complement strand
TCTTGCCGCCGGGGCAGACGATGGTGTTCGCGCGCGACATGAACGAGTCGTGCAGCATCGAGACGAGATACGAGAAGTCGATGCCGCGCGGATCGGCGAAGCGGATGATGAGCATCGACTCGTCCGCCGTCGGGACGGTCCGGGCGATGAACGGGTTGGAGGTGTCAACCATGGGCACGCGTTGGAAGTTGACATGCGTGCGCGAGAACTGTGGGCAGATGTAGTTCACGTAGTCGGGCATGCGGCCCAGAATCGTTTCGGTCACCGCCTCGGTGGAGTAGCCCCGAGTAGCCTTGTCGCGATGGAGTTTCTGGATCCACTCCAGGTTGATCACCGGAACGACGCCGATCAACAGGTCAACGTGCTGGGCGACGTCTACCTTGCCGGTCGCAACCGCTCCGTGTAGTCCCTCGTAGTACAGCAGATCCGTGTCGGCGGGCAGCTCGTCCCAGGGCGTGAACGTACCGGGGGGCTGCCCGTAGGGCGCCGCCTCCTCCTCGTCGTGCAGGTACTTGCGCACGCGTCCGCGGCCGTTCTCGCCGTACTGCCGAAACAGCTCCTCGAGCTCCTCGAACAGGTTCGCCTCCGGGCCGAAGTGGCTGAGGCTGTGGTCACCGCGTTCAACCGCCTCGGCAACCTTGGCCTTCATCTCAGTGCGGTCGTAGCGGTGGAAGCTGTCGCCCTCGATGAGCGCCGCGTTCACCTGCTCGCGCCGGAAGATCTGCTCGAAGGTACGCATCACCGACGTCGTCCCGGCGCCCGAAGAGCCGGTGATGACGATGATCGGATACTTGGCTGACATGGCCTCCTCCCCCTTTCGCTCAATCGTTGGTGCGGAACAGGCCGCGCGTGCTGAAGAGCGGCGTGTCGTACTCGGCCACGTTGTGGTCGCGGTAGTATTGCTCGATGCGCTCGACCTCCTCGCGCGCGCCGAAGATGAATGCGATGCGCTGGTGCAGGTCCTCCGGCGCGACGTCGAGAATCCGCTCGCGCCCGGTGCTCGCGAGGCCGCCCGCCTGCTCGACGATGAAGGCCACCGGATTGGCTTCATAAAGCAAGCGCAGCCGCCCCTGCTTCGTCGGGTCCTTCGTGTCCCACGGATAGAGGAACACGCCACCGCGGGTGAGGATGCGGTGCGTCTCCGCGACGAGCGACGCGACCCATCGCATGTTGAAGTCCTTGCGGCGAGGGCCGGTACTGCCGGCGAGGCACTCGTCGACGTAGCGCGTCACCGCCGGCTCCCAGAATCGGCTGTTCGAGGCGTTGATCGCGAACTCGCTCGCGGCGGCCGGGACCTGGATCGCCGGATGGGTCAGGATGAACTCGCCGAGCTGCGGCTCGAGCGTGAAGCCGTGCACACCCGTGCCGACGGTCAAGACGATCATGGTCGAAGGGCCGTAGATCGCGTATCCGGCGCAGACCTGGTCCGACCCGGGCTGCAGGAAGTCTTCCGCGGCTGCGTTCGCGCCCGGATTCGGGGCACGCAGGATCGAGAAGATGCTGCCTACTGCGACGTTCACGTCTATGTTCGACGAACCGTCGAGCGGGTCGAACGCCAGGAGGTACTTGCCCCGCGGGTAGCGCTCCGGGATGGGATGCGGTGCCTCCAGCTCCTCGGACACCATCCCGGAGATCAGGCCGCCCCATTCGTTGGCGCGCAGGAACAGGTCGTTCGCGACCAAGTCGAGTTTCTGCTGCGTCTCCCCCTGGACGTTGGTCGTCGCTGCGGCCCCGAGCACACCGCCGAGCGCGCCGTACGCCACTCGCTTGGCGATCGCTTTGCACGCGAGCGCAATGTCGAGGATGAGCGAGTTCAGCTCCCCGCTCGCGCCCGGGTAGCGGCGCCGCTCCTCGATCAGGAACTGGGTGAGCGTCGTATGGTCGGTGAGCATGGCGTCCTTCAGACTCTCGGTGTGAGCAGACTA
>JBOHFU010000825.1:0-1933 GCA_050699675.1 Pseudonocardiaceae bacterium | reverse complement strand
CATGGGTCACGCGGCGTACCGTAGCCGCCCCGGCCGACACAGCCGGCGGGCAGACGGCGCCCTGGCGGACCTCCAGCCAAACAAAGTCCGGAGCACCTTCGTGGCATGCTGAACGATGGCACTCTAAAGTGGCGTCATGTCGAAGCGTCTTGGGCTCAACCTTCCGGATGACACACACGCGCAGATCAAGCAACGCGCCGACGCTGCCGGTGTCTCGGTGCACTCCTGGATCGTCGCGGCGATCGAACGCGAAAACTTCCGGCAGCTCTGCCAGGACGCCAACACGTGGTGGGCCCAGCACCCCGAGACCGCCCAACAGCAGGTCGACGACCACAACCAGCGCGAGGATCTCCGGTCGAGCGTGAAAGCGGATCGTGGCTCCTCGGCCGCGTAGGGGCCAGGTGTGGACCGTGACCGGCAGCTCGGGGCGTCGGGTGCTCATCTATTCCGGCAACATGTTCAACGAGCTGCCCGATGTGCCGTATGTGATCACAATGGAGGTAGCCGACCAGCCCGATCCCCTGGACGTGGAGCTGCCAGACGGGTTACGAGTGGCCTACACCCGTCTCGACCACGTACCCAAGTCTCTACTCGGCGAGATGATCGGGGAGGCGCCTGGCGCACTGACGGAGCGGATCAACACCAGACTGTTCATGGTGATCACCACGCAGTGACGTTGGGGCTCCGCCGCCACCGGCAGCTCCGATCCGCGCACCACCACTCAACGCAACGCCGACGCTCTGCTGGAAGTCTGCGGGGCTCCCGCAGCCGCTGGATCTCTCCCGGTCGGTGTCGTCCCAGAGGTCAGGCTCCTCGCGGGGCGAGGAGCGCGGGGATGTCGATGCGTAGCTCGAATGGCACAGTCGTGTCGAGCTGACCCGCCGTCGCTGGGCATTCGACATAGCCGTCACCCGGTGCGCCCAGATGGAACACTGTGATCGAAGGGGCCGGCGGATCGAGGTCGACGAGCCAGTAGTGCGGGATCCCGGCCTCGGCGTACTCGCATGGCTTGAGGTGGAGGTCGAGGTTGCGTGATCCCGGAGACATGATCTCTACTGCGAGTTGCACGTCGGATGCCACCAACCGGTTTCCTACAGCCCCGACTTTGGTGACCACGAGATCGGGTACCCGCACGATCGGCGGGTGTTCGGCCCGCACCACGACCTCGACGTCTAGGAAGAAGTCCCAACCGTTTGGTAGTTGCTCGTCAAGCTGCCGGGCAAGCCGGTAGGCGACCTGCTGATGCTGGGGAGCGGGCCGCGGCGACACCAGCAGGACGCCTTCCTGGAGTTCGTACCGGTAGCTGTTGTCCTCCGGTAACGCGGCCCACTCATCGAGGGTCATCAACGACCCGGAGCGGCGCAGCGGCATGGCCATGGCAGGGTCCTCGACGCTATCGGTGGGCAACGACTGGTGGACAGCCCAGTATGCCAAGCCGGACCGGCCACCGGCGACCAGCCGGAATCTCCGGCGTGTCCGGTAGATCTGTCTGGGCTGGTCTTCACGGGGCAGCTTCCCTGCGTCTCGTCCCTTCAGTCCCTCCTATCCCACGGAGAAGGGGGTGGATCTGTTACGGAGGTGCCAGAGGTGGCAACTTTGGGCGAAAAGTTGCCGTCAGTGGCACGTCCGCGCGCTGCAACAGTCCTTTCCCACGGCTGGCAAGCCGCTACGCAAAACCTGGATGTTGACATCGCTGAGCCCTGGAAGGTCGTCGGCTCCGGAGCGAGGTGATGACGCCGGCTACGACACAGCAGCACCAGGCTAAGCGGTGACAGGGCGCGCTATGGCGTGGTGGCGGCGATCTGGTCGAGGAGCGTGGCCCACTGGCGGGGGGTCACGGTGATCGTCGGGCCGGTCCCGCGCTCCTTGCTGTCCCGGATGTGGACGAGGTCGGGGTGGGTGAGGTTGACCTCGACGCAGTTGGCGTTGGCGG
>JBOHFU010000824.1:0-1938 GCA_050699675.1 Pseudonocardiaceae bacterium | reverse complement strand
GCGCCCACGGTGAGCGGGGAGATGCTGCGCCCCCTGCTGGAGTCCGGGGCCGACATCCGGATGCACGTCAACAACGGCGCGGTGGCCAGCTTCGTGGACACCATCCCGCTGCTGCACCCCTACGGCCAGCTGATCTGCCACGACCTGTTCGTCACCGACGTGCACGCCTACCGCACCGGTTTCCGCGGCCCCGGCAAGTACGACGGCTCGATTGTGAACTGGCTCAACGGGCCGCTGCTGGCGCATATCGGACGCCGGAAGGGTTTCGATGTGGACTACCAGCGGTTCGCCCACCGCACGGGCACCAACATCGTCACCATGACTGCCCAGGTGAGGGACTGAACATGACTGTCCCCCTGCTGCCCACGACCGTCGTGGGGTCCTACTCGGTCCCCGAGTGGCTCGAGCGGCTCAAGACCGACTACTACCGCAACCGGATCAGCCGCAGCCATCTCAGCGAGATCCACGACATGGCGATCAAGGCGGCGCTCAAGGACCAGGAGAAGGCCGGGATCGACATCGTCTCCGACGGGGAGCTGCGCCGAGACAACGACATCGACTACCTGCTGGCCCGGATACCGGGAGTGCAGATCCCGGTCACCGTCAAGTCGTTCTACTACGACTACTACGACACCGTCGTCGCCGACCCGCTGCCGACCGACCCGCCACCGCTGGGCCTCGCGGACGAATACCGCTTCACCCGTCAGTACACCGACCGCCCGGTCAAGTTCTCGTTCACCGGGCCCTTCTCGCTGTCCCACCGGATCCAGAACAAGGCGTACTCCAAGTCCGCCGACCTGGTTCGGGCGCTGGCGCAGGTGCTCAACGCCGAGGCGCGGGCGCTGGCCGAGGCGGGTGCCGAGCTGTTGCAGATCGACGAGCCGTTCCTGGCCGGCTATCCGGAGGACGTGGGGGTGGCGGTCGAGGCGATCAACATCGTGACCCAGGACGTGGACGTCACCTGGGGGCTGCACGTCTGCTACGGCAACCGCTACGCCCGGCCGTCCTGGGAAGGGCATTACGACTTCCTGTTCCCCGCGGTGCTCGACGCGAACGTGGACCAGCTCATCCTCGAGTTCGGCCGCAAGGGCTACGAGGACCTCCATGTGATCCAGCAGCTCGGTTGGGACCGCGCGCTCGGGCTCGGCGTGGTGGACGTCAAGACTGAGCAGATCGAGTCCGCGGAACTCATCGCCCAGCGGATCCGAAAAGCACTGGAAACCTTCCCCGCCGACAAGTTGATCATCAACCCGGACTGTGGGCTGCGCCACCTACCCGCCGATGTTGCGAGGTCGAAGCTGGCAGCGATAGTAGAAGGGACCGCTGCGGTCCGCAGTACCCTGCCGATTCAGGTGGGACCCCCGGAACTCCCAATGACATCGTCGGAACCGACCGTCGAGCAAGGAGCGTGATCTGCGTGACCCAGCTGGAGAGTATCGAGTATCTGTTCACCTCTGAGTCGGTAACCGAAGGCCATCCGGACAAGATCGCCGACCAGATCTCCGACGCTGTGCTGGACGCGGCGCTGACAATGGACCCGAACTCGCGGGTGGCGTGCGAGACCCTGATCACCACCGGGATGGTCGTGCTGGCAGGTGAGATCACGACACCGGGCATGCTGGACTACACCCAGATCGTGCGTGACACGATCTGCCGGATCGGCTACGACAACGGGAGCTTCGGCTTCGACGGGCACAGCTGCGCGGTGTTGACCGCACTGGACAAGCAGTCACCGGACATCGCTCAGGGTGTCGACATGGCCCACGAGCGGCGCGGGCAGCTGTCTGAGGACGAACTGGACAGCGCCGGTGCGGGTGACCAGGGCATGATGTTCGGGTACGCCACGAACGAGACCCCCGAGCTGATGCCGATGCCGATCGCGCTGGCCCACCGGCTGTCCAAGCGCCTGGCGCAGGTGCGCAAGGACGGCACGCTGCC
>JBOHFU010000823.1:0-1945 GCA_050699675.1 Pseudonocardiaceae bacterium | reverse complement strand
GGCCAGGATTCCCGGCTCGCCGGGTTCGTGCACGCGCTGGCCCGGCGCTGCGGCGGCCGGGTGCTCGATCCCGGGGTGGACGGGTTGGGCGCCGCGGTGGTGGGCGACTACCTCCGTCACCGCCGTCGCCCTTAACCCCCTGGCGTGTCCGTCTCACGTGCACGGTGTGTCCGCGCACTGTGCCCGGTGCCACTAACGGGCGGGGCAGCGTGCTGCGGTCACGTAGGGTCGAAAGCATGCAGCCCTGGACGTCGACGCAGATCCCGCACCTCCCCGGCCAGGGCCCACCGCTGCGGCTGCACGACACCGCGACCTGCGCGGTGCGGCCGACCGCGCCCGGGCCCACCGCGCGGATGTACGTCTGCGGGATCACCCCCTACGACGCCACCCACCTCGGGCATGCGGCCACCTACCTGGCCTTCGACCTGATACACCGGTACTGGCGTGACACCGGGCACGAGGTGCACTACGTGCAGAACGTCACCGATGTCGACGACCCGCTGCTGGCTCGGGCCCAGCGTGACCTGGACGACTGGGTGGTGCTCGGGATGCGCGAAACCGCGCTGTTCCGGGAGGACATGGAGTCGCTGCGGGTGCTGGCCCCGCGGGACTTCGTTGGTGCGGTGGAGGCGATAGGTGAGATCGTCGAAGTGGTCGGCAAGCTGCTCGCCTCCGGCGCGGCCTACCGGGTCACCGACCGCAGACATCCGGACATCTACTTCGACCACCAGGCCGCGGAACACTTCGGATACGAGTCGGGTTACGACGCCGACACCATGGCCCGGCTGTCCGCCGAGCGCGGCGGGGACCCGGAGCGCCCCGGCAAGCGGCACCCGCTGGACGCCCTGCTGTGGCGCACCGCACGTGAGGGCGAGCCATCCTGGGACTCTGAGCTCGGTCCGGGACGTCCTGGCTGGCATGTGGAGTGCTGCGCGATCGCGCTCAACCGCCTGGGCACCGGCTTCGACGTGCAGGGCGGCGGCTCCGACCTGATCTTTCCGCACCACGAGTTCTCCGCCGCCCACGCCGAAGCACTCACCGGCGAACACCCGATAGCCCGGCACTACATCCACACCGGGATGATCGGCCTGGACGGCGAGAAGATGTCCAAGTCCAAGGGCAACCTGGTCTTCGTCTCCCGGCTACGCGCCGACGGGGTGGACCCGATGGCGCTGCGCCTGGCGTTGCTGTCCGGGCACTACCGCACCGACCGATCCTGGACCGGCGGGCTGCTCGACGAGGCGACGACCCGGCTGGCCCGGTGGCGGGAGGCCGCCGCACTACCCGCCGGAGCACCTGCAACAGATGCCGTCAGCCGGTTGCGCGCTCACCTGGCCGACGATCTGGATACCCCGCGAGCGCTGGCCGCGCTGGACGACTGGGCCAGGCAGACGCTGACCCGGCGAGGTCCGGACGGCACCGCGCCGGCCCTGGTGCGCACCGCGGTCGACGCCTTGCTCGGCATCACCCTCTAACGCGCCCATGCAGCAGGCTCAGCGGTGAAGGGTGCGGTTTAGCGGTTGTCGCGGGGTCCCCGGGGGCCAGGGGCACCGCCGGGGCCGCGGCGGCGCAGGTAGCGCTCGAAGTCTGCGGCGATGGCGTCCCCACTGGCCTCGTGCAAGGTGAGATCGGTGTCGCCGCGCTCCTCCAGCGCACGCACGTAGCTGGCGACCTCGTCGTCCTCCTCGGCCATTTCGCTGACCGTCGCCTCCCACTCCTCGGACTCCTCCGGTAGCGCGCCGAGCGGGACCTCGAGGTCGAGCACCTCCTCCACCCGGTGCAGCAGCGCCAGGGTGGCCTTGGGGGATGGCGGGGCGGAGACGTAGTGCGGCACCGCGGCCCAGAACGAGATGGCCGGCACCCCGGCCTGCACGCAGGCGTCCTGGAAGACCCCCACGATCCCGGTCGGTCCCTCGTACTTGGACCGTTCCAACTTGAACCGGGC
>JBOHFU010000822.1:0-1949 GCA_050699675.1 Pseudonocardiaceae bacterium | reverse complement strand
CCAGATAAGCCCGATGAGCTTGCTCAGCCCCGAAACTCAGGTGGCGACCCCGACAAGCCCACCCAGCCCGGCGATCCTGGTAAGTCTGGCAAATCCACCGATCCCGACGATCCCATCGAGCCCAACGAGCCCGGCAGATCCACCGAGCCCAGCGATCCCACCAAGTCCGCCAAGTCCACCAAGTCCACCAAGTCCGACCAGCAAGCTCTCAAGCCCGGCGCGCCCAATAGCAGCGGAACGCGGGGGGCAGCTCCCGAGACACGTACGTCCTCAAAGGCAGATACACCGTCCTCAGCGGACAGCACCCCTAGCGATACTCAGTCGTCGGAAGCGGTAATTCCGGAACGGACGAGATCTTGACCTGCGACAAACGGGCCCGCCGAAGCGTTCATGCCGTCTCTATGCCGTCGGAGGCCGAAGAAGGTTTACCGAATACGACATCGACGACTCGGCGGGTGCCCTCCTGCCTGGACCGGCATGAGGTGGGTGTAGGTGCGGAGGGTAAAGCCGGGGTCGGCGTGTCCAAGATATTCCGCGAGGAGGGCGAGACCGTCCGGGACGAGTTGCTCGGCCTGCGGCCGCCGAAACTGGATGTCAAGATCGTGCCTCGGCTGTCCGACGACCAGTGCCGCGCCCTGGGCAAGTCCTGCGCCGGCCGCGAGTTCCGGGACCACCGCGTCCGTACGCGCCGCCGAGGAAGCCCGCCGCCTCGGGCTCGGGGACCTGTAACCGCTGCGATCGATCGGCAGCCGGATCACCCGGTCCCGCTTGTCCCTCGCCGTGGCCGCGACCCGGAACGCCGCCGGGTGATCACCCGTGCAGCGCGGCTGTGGACAGCGGTAGCGACGCTGCTCGCTCGAGCGCAACAGTCCCTCGACGTCCTCCCGGCGCAGCAGACCGCCGTGGCCTCCAGCTGCGTACCGGCGCACGGGCCCTGTATACGCCGCCGCAGGGATGGTCGGCCCGGTCGTCGATGGCGTGGCTGCGGAAGTCCAGGATGCTCAATCCCCACATCATGCGTCGCATTTCCACGCACACCGGCCTGCCTCCACGGCGCACTCCGGGCAGTAGCGGTCCGGAAAGCACTCATCCTCGGCCGCAGCACCCGAGGCTCGTACCTGCAGGCCGCACAACGTGACGTGCGCACCCCAGCGGCCCGGGATCAGCGCATCGTCGGCCGCCAGCAGGTGAGACACACCCGCGGGCAGCAGCGGCGCAGGGTCCACCTCAGGATCGACCCGGCCAGAGCCGTCGCCGTCGGTGATCCGGATCGCGAAGCCGTCCGCCTCATCGACCTCCAGCAGCACCTCCCGGCCGCCCGCGCTCACCGGGCACGCCCCAGGATTGACTCGGCCAGGGCAACCGCATCGGCCTTGGACACCTTCACTCGTGCGCCCAGGCCGTGAAAGGTCCACGCGCCGTCGATCTCGTGGACCAGCAGCAGCGTGGTGTGCTCGCCGTGGTCGGTGCAGTGGCCGATCACGCTCAGCCGCCCGCGCTCGGGCTTGTGTGTCGTCTCAGGTACGTCGACCACGGTTGTCGACGGTGAACGATCGACGGGAGCGGGTGTCCCGGCTGAGGGACAACCGAATGGGCTACACCGGCAGGCCAGCGCGGTAAGCCATCCTCCGCAGTTCCCGACCTACCGCGTCTCGACGGAACCAGGCGAGCAGTTCCCCGATCACATCCGTGGCGAACGGATCCCGGTAGAGCCGGTGGGGTGAGATGTCCTCGGCGCGCCGGAAGGCTACGACGGCGTCACCGCGGCGTCCCCGAACCCGTGCCAGCGCGCGGCCGTAGTTGACCCAGTAGTCAGCCTGCACCAGGCGAGGGAGGTGCGCTTCCGGGTGCAGACTCTCTCCGACGTGGACGGCCTGCTCGTAGTCGTAGACGTCGAGCTGTCCGTACATGCGCCACAGTCCGACATTGGTGGGCCCAAAGCCCATGCC
>JBOHFU010000821.1:0-1955 GCA_050699675.1 Pseudonocardiaceae bacterium | reverse complement strand
CCCTGAGTCGCACGGGGTCAGCTCAGCGATCGAATGATGTCCTTCACGGGCAGCAGCAGGTGCAGTGGATCCGACGGAGACTCGAGGAACTCTGCCTGTGCCAAGTAGAACCGCCGTGCCGCGTCGTCCCGCGCGTGTACCAACAGCGCGCGGATACCCACGGAGTCGGCTAGACCCACGGTGCGCTTCAGTGCGTCGACGAGCAGGCCACGTCCGAGACCGCATCCCTGCATGCTCCGGTCGACGGCTAGTCGCGCCAGCAGCAGGCACGGCACATGGTTCGGTGCGTTCTTGGCCACCGGGGCGGGTGCCGACTCGCTGGTGACGTTCGCCACCGCGATGGCGTAGTAGCCGACCACCCGCCCGTCGAGCACAGTGACGTACGTGACGGCGTTGTTAGCCCGCTGGTTCTGCCAGGAGTAGCGGGTAAGCCACTCGTCCAGCTCTGGCGCTCCGCTACCGAACCCCTCCCGTACGTCTGCTCTCGTCAGCTTCCGCGGTACGCATGACTTGCCAGCCACACCTACTCCTCGCCGGCGAACGGCGATGGCTTGGCCAGCAGGGCACGCAGCCTCGGCAGGTCGCGAGCTGGCTGCTCCAACAGGCGCTGGAACTCGTCCCACTGCTCATCGCTGATCAGGAACCACCGACGG
This sequence comes from Pseudonocardiaceae bacterium, assembly GCA_050699675.1. Lineage (GTDB taxonomy): Bacteria > Actinomycetota > Actinomycetes > Mycobacteriales > Pseudonocardiaceae. The sequence continues at coordinate 1,302 of JBOHFU010000821.1, read as the reverse complement.
TCGGCGAGCACACGCTCCGCCTCGACCACAGCGCTCTCGAGCACAAAGTCGGTCATGGTGCGGTCGGTCGCCGCTGCGGCCTGCTTCAGCAGCTGCTCCTGCCGGGCGCTGGCGCGAAGGTTGATCCTGGACTGACGAGTTGCGCGCTGTTCAGCGATATCCCGAGACATGACGTCCTCCTCACTCGTACTCACACTGTACATACACCCTGGGTCGCCGTCCAGTCCTTTGCGGAAGTTGGTCCGCAACGGAGGGCACCGGCCACGGTGTGAGGTTCGCATCAACTGCTCCCGCCGCTGGGGCAGTCCGTGCGAGCACGGCCGTCAGGCCGCGCACAGCGCGCGGGATCGGCCCGAGCGGCGTACGAGTAGAACGACGAACTCGATCACCTTCGCGCCGCCGTAGGCGGCGTGCCTGACCAGAGAAAGGAAATTCGTCACAGCCTGCGCATGTGCCATCTGTCCGCCTCGTGTAGAGGTCCAGTGGTTGGTCCCTGCCACCGGGTCTCCCCGCCGCACACATGATTCACGATCGGGTAGTGAGCATGAGCAAGGCGTACTTCCCCGGCGTTGCTCGTAATCCTGAGCTTGGACCGCCGAACCCGGACGGGACGGACGCCGAGACGCCGAAACTGCGGGCTGAAGATCATCGTGGTGTACCAGCTCAGCCGGTTGTGGCGTAACCGGCGGGAACGGGCCGAGGGCATGGAGATCCTCAAACGGCACCGGGCGAAGATCGTCAGCGTCAAGGGTCCCGAGCTGGACCTGTCCACCGCGTACGGGCGTGCCATGGTCGGCCTGCTCGGGGAGTTCGACACCATGGAGAGCAAGGTCGAATCGGAGCGGCAGCGTAGCGCGATCACGTGGAAGGCCGGCCAGGGCCTACAGGCCGGGGGTGGTCACCGGGCCTTCGGATATGCGCCCGAGTACACGATCGTCTCGAAACCGGGGGAAAAGGTCCGGCGGCGGATCACGGACGACGTGAGGTTGCACCCGGTGGAGGCCCCGATCGTGAGGGACTGCGCCGCCCGGGTCTTTGCGCTCGGGCGGCCAGCGCGGGGACCGGCCCGGCAGCAGGTGGCAAATGACCCCAGTGGTCGGCTCGTCGGCGCCGGGCAGCCATCCCAAGGATCGCCTGCTGCGCGGCGTATGGATTTGCGGGCGCCTAGTTCACGATGTTCCCTGACGTCACAGAACAAACAACGGCACCCGTCCACGTATCCGCTGTAGGTACCGTGAGCAGGCTCGCCGTGCCCGTCGTACCTCTGCGACGTACTCCAAGTGAACCAGGACCCATGACCGG
>JBOHFU010000820.1:0-1956 GCA_050699675.1 Pseudonocardiaceae bacterium | reverse complement strand
TGACGGCGAGCGTCCCCGGTGCGCATCTGCTGTTCTCCCTCCAGAGGAGCGCGGGCAACCATGCGGTGCAGCGGTTGCTCGCCGTCGACCCCGTCGTGCAGCGTTACCGCAGGTCGGGCGCGATGAACTTCGGCGGCGCCGACACCGGCACTTTGCTCGAGGAGAGCTTCAGGAGCAGGACGAAGCAGGCCTGGATCTCGCTGATCACGGTCGACTTCGACAGCGTCGTCGTCGACTCAAGCGGTGTCGACATCCCGAAGGGAACGGCGACGGCGACGTACTTCTCGAACGCACACGCCCTCGCGTCGTTCAGCGTCACCGTCACCGGGGGGCCCAGTGGGATGCGCAGCGACCCCGGCACCTTCACCGTGCACCGCATCGAAGGCGTTGGCTATAACGATCCCACCGCCGCCGCGGATATCGCCGCCACGCAGGGCGCGGGGGCGCTCGAAGGTCCAAAGCGGGGCGCGCACCGACGGTACACAAAGCCTACGGTGGGCCAGCTCCCCAGGGAAGTCGCGGCCTCGATGCATCTCGCCGTGTTCTACAACCGCGGCGAGGCGTTGCACTTCGGAGACCTCAACCTAGCCTCTCACGGCTGCGTCCACATCGACGACTTCGCCAAGCTGACCCAGCTCAACTACCACAGCGTCGCTGGCAGGACAAGAGTGAAGGTGGGCTACAGCGGCGCAGCGAAGACGAGGTTCGCGCCCTGACCGCACCGGTCGCCACGGGGCCAAAGCCTGCCGGGCGGCTCAGATTTTGGATAACCAGCTGACTACTGCTCGTTGTTGAGGTCGTAGGCGTCGGGCGGCTTCGGTCTCGATCGGGGCTGTTGCATCGTGGGGGGTGAAGTCGGGCAGGTTGTGCTGATGCGCCGTCGCCCTGGTCGAATATCGCCACCGCTGTCCGGTTTCGCGGGGTTTCGCTTCCCGCCGGAGGTGATTCTGGTGACGGTGCGGTGGTACCTGCTGTCGGAGTGGAGATCGACCCGAAGCAACGGCTCTCACTGGCCTTCACCGAACTCACCGACGCCATCTGATCACGGCCCCACACGGGCCAGCCATGTCCGCATTCCGTCAACGCAACAGCGCCCATCGAACCGCTCCAGCACGACGCGCTTAGCAGGCTCGATGCGCTGTTCGATGACGACGACGAGAGCAGTGGCTGAGGCCACGTTGTCGTCAGAACTGTCGTCATACGACGCGGAGGCGGTGCCAGATCGCTCGGACACCGCCTCTAACCTGGCCGGGACGACAGGATCTGAACCTGCACCCTTGACCCCCTGTCGGTCCTTGACAGTCCGACATTGACCATGACCTGCCGCGCAGCGTTCGGACCCATGCCTCCGCGGATGCCTAAATCCGTTTTGCGTTGCTGTCAGGCTGCGCTGTCACCGTCGAGCTTCCGCTTGTAAGTCCGGGGCGACCCGTGTGCCGCAGTGTGTTCGCGGTGTCCGACCTCGACGGGCTGCTACACACAGAACCACGATCCTGAACCTGCTCATGACGTATTCCCGTCGGCTCGGTGCTGGTGGGTACCGGCACCGGGAAGGTGCCTGGGCACCTTGCGACCCCGCGCGTAGGGGGTGGCGGCTCGCCGTCGATGTCCAGGATCCGGAACGAGACCTCGTGGATGTGGAAGCTGTGCGGGCTTCCCGGGTTGGTCACCTCCCAGATCTCCCGTGCCCCGGCCAGGTCGAACTCGTCGTCGGCGCCCGCGAGGCGGTCTTGCGGGAAGCCGCCGCCCTGACCGGGCGCGAAGCTGCGCAGCACCACCTGTTCACCGGGACGGAACTCAGCGATGATCTCGGCTCGCTCACCGGGCGACTGTCTGACCCGATCGAGCCGTTCCGCTACGGCGAGCAGGCCGCTGTCGGTGCCGATCAGGTGAACGGGCGGCCGTCGGTGAATCCGACGTTGAATGACCGGGCGTTGGCAGCGTTGAGCACCCGCA
>JBOHFU010000819.1:0-1957 GCA_050699675.1 Pseudonocardiaceae bacterium | reverse complement strand
GGCCGGGCTCACCGGTCCACACCTCCCATCACCGGGTCGATCGACGCCACCGCGGCGATGACGTCGGCCACCAGGCCGCCCTCGCTCATCGCCGGCATGGACTGCAGGTTGACGAAGCTGGGATCCCTGACATGCACCCGCAGCGGCCGGGTCCCACCATCGGAGACCATGTGGTAACCCAGCTCTCCGCGGGGGGCCTCCACCGCGGTGTAAACCTGGCCCGGCGGCACTGCGAAGCCCTCGGTAACCAGCTTGAAGTGGTGGATCAGCGCCTCCATGGACTGTCCCATGATCTTGCGGACGTACTCCAGCGAGTTGCCCATCCCGTCGGCGCCGATGGACAGCTGGGCCGGCCACGCGATCTTGCCGTCCGCCACCATCACCGGGCCGGGCTCCAGCTTGTCCAGGCACTGCGCCACGATCTTGAGTGACTGGTGGATCTCCTCCACCCGCAGCAGGTAGCGGGCGTAGCAGTCGGCGTCGGTGGAGGTGGGGACCTCGAAGTCGTACTCCTGGTAGCCGCAGTAGGGCTCGACCTTGCGCAGGTCCCACTCCAGCCCGGCGCAGCGCAGGATCGGGCCGGTGACGCCCAGCTGCAGGCAGCCATCCAGCGGCAGGTAACCCACCTTGTGCAGGCGCTGCTTCCAGATCGGCTGCCCGGTGAGCAGCTTGTCGTAGTCGGGCAGCCGGGAATCCATCACCTTCAGGAAGTCCCGGACCTTGGTGTCGTAACCCTCGGGCAGGTCCTGGGCGACGCCGCCGGGCCGGATGAACGCATGGTTCATCCGCAGGCCGGTGAGGAACTCCAGCAGGTGCAGGACCTCCTCGCGCTCCCGGAAACCCGCGGTCATCCCGGTGAGCGCGCCGAGCTCCATCCCGCCGGTAGCGATCGCCACCAGGTGCGAGCTGACCCGGTTGAGCTCCATGAGCAGCACCCGGATCACCTGCGCCCGCCGCGGGGCGGTGACCCCAAGCAGCTTCTCGGTCGCCAGGCAGTAGGCCGCCTCGTTGAACAGTGGCGCCAGGTAGTCCGCCCGGGTGACGAAGGTGACGCCCTGGGTCCAGGTCCGGTACTCGCAGTTCTTCTCGATGCCGGTGTGCAGGTAGCCGATCACCGACCGGGCCTGGGTGACGACCTCGCCCTCCAGTTCCAGTACCAGCCGCAGCACACCATGCGTGGAGGGGTGTTGCGGCCCCATGTTGATGATGATGCGTTCGTCGTGTTTCCAGTCCTTGAGCAGGCTGTCCCAGTCACCACCGGTGACGGTGTAGATCCGGCCCTCGGTGGTCTCCCGCTCGGTGGCCGCGGTGGTGTAGGGGTCCGGGCTGGTGGCCTCACCAGTCCCGGTGTCACTGGTGGTTCCACTGGCGACCGTGTGCGCTGGTTCTGTCTCCTTGGTCACGAGTACGCCCTCCGCTGGTCGGGCGGGGGAATCTCGGCTCCCTTGTACTCCACCGGGATCCCGCCGAGCGGGTAGTCCTTGCGCTGCGGGTGGCCATCCCAATCGTCGGGCATCAGGATGCGGGTCAGCGCCGGGTGGCCGTCGAAGACGATGCCGAACATGTCCCAGGTCTCCCGCTCGTGCCAGTCGGCGGTCGGGTAGACCTCGACCACGCTGGGCACCTGGGCATCATCGACGTCGACGGCGACCTCGAGCCGGATCCGGCGCCGGTAGGTCATCGAGGTGAGGTGGTAGGCCACGTGCAGCCGCTGCGCGACCTCGGGGCCGTAGTCCACGCCCGATACCGAGCTGCACAGCTCGAAACGCAGCGCCGGATCGTCGCGCAGGGTGCGGCACAGCTGCACTATGTGCTCGCGGCGCAGGTAGTAGGTGATCTCCCCGCGATCCACGGTGACCTGCTGGACCGCCTCGGCGGGCACCCCGCGCTCGCGCATCGCGGCGAGCAGCTCGTCGGTGAACTCGTCGAACCAGCCGCCGTAGGGCCGCTGCGCCGC
>JBOHFU010000818.1:0-1967 GCA_050699675.1 Pseudonocardiaceae bacterium | reverse complement strand
CAGGTAGCAGCGTGCCACCGGGTGGCTACAGTCGGCAGCCGCCAAGACGGTTGCGCACCGTTAGCACGGGACCACGGTCTGGCCGTCAGCTCGCCTCCCCGTCCCGACTCGCCGGTCTAGCTGAGCTAGCCGAGCCAGTCGCGCAGCACCCGGCCCAGCGCGCGGCCCTCAGCGTCGCTCAGCTTGATCACGCAGGCGCCCACTGCATGCGGATCGAGCTGGACACCACCGCCGACCAGCTTGGTGACCGCCAGGTTTGTAAAACCCGTGGCATCACCGCACGTGGTACATGTGGCACGCAGAACGCGCCGATAGCCGTCGCCCATCACCAGATGCTCCCAGCGCTTCCGACGATCATGTGATCACCATCGGCCACGCCAGCCTCCCGCGGTAGTGCGAGGTGCCCTACCGACAGGCGCCGATCCGATGCTACGAGCGGCGCCCGGCGTTCTGACGGTGCGACAGCTCACGCAGACGGGTCGACGGGCGACCCCGAGTCATGAGCTCGCCCACGAGCACACGCGGCAGCCGCTGATGCATGGCCCACTCGGGAGCCGCGCGCTCCATCGCCAACAGCACGGACTCCGCGACCTTGGTGCGGCCCAGGCGCAGCTCTGCGTGGGCGACGTCAGCCAGATGCCGGGAACGTGTCGATAGCGGTAGAGCCGCGTCACGCGGCATCGTCCGAGCCACCTTTGCAGCCGTCGCATAATCCTCGGCGACCACAGCGCAATCCGCAGCCCCCATCACGACGTGCCCAGGGCCAAAGACGACGTCATAATCAGTGCGGTCCACCCCGATGCGCTGCGCTGCTATGGTGGCCTCGGTCAACAAGTCGACGGCCGCACCGGCCCGTCTCTGCCGGGCAGCGGCAGTAGCGCCCCGTAACACCAGCCCGCCGAAAATTGATAATTGAGCCGGGCTGGCCTGCCTCGTGGGTTCCAGTTGCTCAGCGGCGGCCACAGAGATCCGTTCCGCGTCGAGGAACCGCCCCTGGCGCATCAGCACGTGAGCAAGCGAGCAGTGCACAGCAGCGACTCGCAGCGGGTCCGACGCCAGCGCGGCCAGCCGCAGAGACTCCTGGGCCGCGAGATACCCAAGATCAAGCGCACCGAAGTGGAGGAGCGCGCTGGCCACGATGCGGTGCACCTGCGCGGCCAGGTCAGCCGCCCGGCCCATGTCGGACGCTGCGGCTCCGTGTACGGCTGCCGCTGCCTCGATCAACAGACGAGGCAGCAGGGCCGCCAGCTGGCCGTAGCGGCCCGCCCAGTAGAGGCCGAAACAGTACGTCACGGCTCGGCCAAACTCGGTCAAATCGGGCGAATCGACGTCGTCCAGCTCACCCAGCAGGCCGTCCACGCTGGTCAGCGCGTCCCGAATCGCGACTACCCGGTCTTGATCGCCGCTCGCAGTCAAGACCGGGCGCGAAGGCCCCAGCAGTGCGGCCAGGTCCACACCCAGCGCTGAGGCGAGGCGGGCCAGCGTGGCGATTGAGGCTGTATGCCGGCGACCTTGTTCGAGCTTTCGAATCACGTCGACCGACGTGTCGGCCGCCGCGGCCAGGTCGTTTTGGGTCAGGCCGACGATCTTGCGCAGCTCGCGGATGCGCTCACCGATCATCGGCTCGGCCATCCCGCACACCTCCGGAAATGTGGGAACCTGGACGGTGTTCCACTTCCAACGGTAGCGGGACGGCAGACGACTGCGGCGCGAGCACGGCCGCGCCGGTCAGAACCAAGCGGGGCCGCCTCGCGCTGGCGGCCGTTGCCGGGCTGTGTCGAGCTCGGGGAGCCAGCGCCACACAGGGTGGCACACCGCGCTTGCTTCGGCCGTAGCCGCGCCGCCTTACAGAGCTCCTTACAAAGGTCTGTAAGGCGGCTACGCGCCGTCTTTGCTGGTCACGGGTGGTCCGGGGGCGTCACCTTACGCTCCTAACGGACTTACAGAGTTTGGCGGCGGAAACTTTC
>JBOHFU010000817.1:0-1970 GCA_050699675.1 Pseudonocardiaceae bacterium | reverse complement strand
TCAAATCCCCGTCGAACCTCTACGGTGTGGGTAGCTCCTCAATCTCCACGTCCGGGTCGATCGCGCGCAGCGGGCCAGGTTCTGCGGTCAGGATGGCGAAGCCACGGGTGATTGCCACGTCCACGGCGTGGGCGGCGGCCAGGTCGAAACGTCCGGCCTGGTGCGCCGGGTGGGCGCGCACCCCAGCCCGGCCAGCCGCTGACGCACCGAGGTCCTCGACGACGACTGCTGGGGCGTCCAGGCACAGTTCCAGCAACGCTCGCGCCTCCGGTGGGACAGTGGCCCATGCCTGCAACAGCGCGGTCGAGGGTGTCGGGAAGGTCATTCCGAGTTCGACGGCGGCCACCAGGAACGCCCGACCATATACCGAGCGGTCGGTGGCGATGTCCACAATGGCCGAAGAGGTCAGGACCCTGCCGCTCACGACGCCTGCGGATGCCGGTCGACCCGCTCGCCGAGTAGGGCACGGCGAGCGTAGGCCAGCGCCTCAGGATCGACTTCCCCTGCCGCGGCGCGCCAGCGGGCCAGCCACTGCTCGCGGATCATCCGGGCGTCCAGGGCGCCTTCGACGTACTCCGACACGCTCGCCGCGCCAGCACGTTCAGCGGCAGCCTTAAGTCCCGCGGCGATCTCGGGACCCAGGCTCACGGTGATCCGTTCCTTCTTCCCGCTCATACGCTGAGACTACATCGCTCATACGGCGCTAGGACAACGGGCTCGTCAGCACCGTCACGGCTCGATCGCAGTGTGCCCCCGGCCGACTCGCTGCCAGGAGCAACCCCGGAGGTCAATACGGTTTCCTGGAAACCGCAACCAGTGTGCCGATCACCGCCTACTGGCAGAAGGAATGCGCTCATGACGATCACCGTGCTCGCGTTAGAGTGGCAGCCCCGCTCCTCGCGCTAAGACGTGGCGAGACTCACGTGCTGGGGGGATGCTTCATGCGGCGCCGCGCAACCGCCGGCTCCACGGTCGGTTCACCCCGTCCGACCCGCGCTGGCGGGCAGCCGGCCACCCGACACACAACGGTGGACCCGACGGAGTTGGACGGCGGCAAGCACCTCCCGTTCCTGGCTCCGCTCTACCTGCCGACAGGTATCTTCCGCAGTATCCGGCTCACCGACGATCACCGTGGCGATCACTGAATTGCGGGCACCGGACGGTTCATGGCGCGAGATCAACCGGCATGAGTTCGGACTGACCGCCACCCCGGCCGAACACCACATCTGGCACCTCGACCCCACACGATGGCCCACGCTGGCGCCTTCCCGTCCCGACGCCGAGCACCGGCATGAGTGATACGCCCCCGCCCGAGCGGTTCAGCTCAACGGCGGTTGCGGATCGGTGACGGTGAGTTCCAGCCGGTCCTCGACGACTCTGCCACAGACGTCCTGGCCCCCTCTGAGGTCGCCGGCCAGCAGCATGCGGGACAGTTTCCGGTCCAGTTCACGTCCGATGGCTCGGCGCAGCGGTCGGGCCCCGAACTCGGGCTGGTAGCCACGGTCGGCGATCCAATCGATGGCGTGGTCGTCGAGGCTCAGCGTGATGTCTTGGGCGCGCAACCGCTGCCGGGTCTGCTCCAGCAGCAGCTCGGTGATCGTGCGCAGCCCCGGCCGGTCGAGGCCGCGGAACAGGACGATCTCGTCGATCCGGTTGAGGAACTCCGGCCGGAAGTGCCGCCGCACGCTGGCCATCAGTGATTCCCGCACCTCCTCGACCGGTCGCCCAGCGCTGGTCGCGGCCAGCAGCGCCTCGGCGCCGAGGTTGCTGGTCATGATGATCACGGTGTTGGCGAAGTTCACGGTCCGGCCCCGAGCGTCGGTGAGCCGACCGGAGTCGAAGACCTGCAGCAGGATGTTCGAGACGTCGGCGTGCGCCTTCTCGATCTCGTCGAGCAGCAGCACCGTGTACGGGGTGCGGCGGACGGCCTCGGTGAGCTGGCCGGCATCCTCGTGGCCGACGTAGCCGGG
>JBOHFU010000816.1:0-1970 GCA_050699675.1 Pseudonocardiaceae bacterium | reverse complement strand
TCGGGGACGTCCATGAGGGTGTTGTCGGTTGTTTCGACGATGGTGCGGCGGGCGGTGAGTTCGGGGAGGATGTTGCGGGCGAAGAACGAGGCCGCTGCGACCTTGCCCTGGTAGAAGGCCTGGTCCTTCGCGGTCACCTCGCCGCCCAGGGCGGCCAGGGCCACCTCGGCCTGGCGCAACAGCAGCCAGCCGATCAGCAGGTCGCCGGTGCTCATCAGCAGGCGCACGGTCTGCTGGGCGACCTTGTAGGTGTTGCGCGGATCCTCCTGGGCCGAGGTCAGGAAGCCGATCATGGCCCCGAGCATCGCCTGCAGGTCACCCAGCGCGGTCGCCAGCAACGCCCGCTCCTCCTTGAGCCGGCCGTTGCCGCCGGTGGCATCCAGAAACGCCTGGATCTCACCGTTGAGGTGTCCGATCGCCTGGCCCCGATCCCGGACGATCTTGCGGAAGAAGAAGTCCTGGGACTGGATGGCCGTGGTTCCCTCGTACAGACTGTCGATCTTGGCGTCGCGGATGTACTGCTCAATGGGATAGTCCTGCAGGAAGCCGGACCCGCCCAGGGTCTGCAGCGACAGCGTGAGCATCTCGTAAGCCCGCTCGGAGCCGACACCCTTGACGACGGGCAGCAGCAGATCGTTGACCCGCGCGGCCAGCCCGGTGTCGTCCCTGCCCAGTTCCACGGTGTCCTGGTACGTCGCGGTGTAGAGGTACAGCGCGCGCAGACCCTCGGCGTAGGCCTTCTGCAGCATCAGCATCCGGCGGACGTCGGGGTGGTGGATGATCGTCACCCGCGGCGCGGTCTTGTCGCTCATCTGCGTGATGTCGGCGCCCTGCACCCGCTCCTTGGCGTAGGCCAGCGCGTTGAGGTAGCCGGTGGACAGTGTCGCGATGGCCTTGGTGCCGACCATCATCCGGGCGTACTCGATCACCTGGAACATCTGCGCGATGCCGTTGTGCACGTCGCCGAGCAGCCAGCCGACCGCGGGTGTCCCGTGCGCGCCGAAGGTGAGCTCACAGGTGGTGGAGACCTTGATGCCCATCTTGTGCTCGACGCCGGTGGCGAAGACGCCGTTGCGCTCACCGAGCTCGCCCGTATCGGTGTCGAAGTGGTACTTCGGGACCAGGAACAGCGACAAACCCTTCGTGCCAGGCACTGTGTCGATTCCAGGCCTCTCCGGCCTGGCGAGCACCATGTGCATGATGTTTTCGGCCAGATCGTGCTCGGCCGAGGTGATGAAGCGCTTCACGCCCTCGATGTGCCACGAGCCATCCGGCTGTGGGATGGCCTTGGTACGCCCGGCGCCCACGTCCGACCCGGCGTCGGGTTCGGTGAGGACCATGGTGGAGCCCCAGCCCCGGCTGATCATGAATTGGGCCCAGCGCCGCTGCTCCGCGGTGCCCTCGTTGTACACCACGCAGGCCATGCTCGGCCCGCCCATGTAGATGAACGCTGCCGGGTTCGCGCCCAGCATCAGCTCCGAACCGGCCCAGCGCAGCGTGGGTGGCGCACCATAGCCGCCCAGTTCGGTGGGCAGGTCCAACCGGTACCACTCGCCGTCCCAGAGCGCGCGAAAGGACTTCTTGAACGCCGCAGGGAGCTCGACGGTGTGCGCGTCAGGGTCGAATACCGGCGGGTTGCGGTCGGCCTCGGCGAAGGACTCCGACAGCGGCCCACGAGCCAGCCGGTCGAGCTCACCGAGGACCTCATGTGCGGTGTCGCGGTCCATCTCCGCGTACGGGCCGACGCCCATCAGCTCCTGCGCCCGGAACACCTCGAAGAGGTTGAACTCCAGGTCGCGGAGGTTGCTCTTGTAGTGACCCATGTCCTCGCCCCGCAGCACTCGTGACGCCTACTCATCGGTAACAACAGCATATTACCGGTTGGTAACCCCTGCAAGTCTCGCCTTCGAGCAGGTGGGCTGGCTCACATTGCTGATGGCAGGCAGAGAGCCCCGTCGCAGGTCGGGGGG
>JBOHFU010000815.1:0-1971 GCA_050699675.1 Pseudonocardiaceae bacterium | reverse complement strand
CCAAGCCTGCTGTCCTGCTGGGTGGTGGCGGTCATCGCCATCCTCTCTGGTGGCTTGAACGCAGTCGCCGGCGCACTCCGGATCCGATGGCGGCGCCCAGGGCGGAACCCACCAAAACGTCGGTCGGGTAGTGCACGCCCAGCACCAACCGGCTGACCAGCATCGGGGGCACCAGCACAGCGGTGAGCGGGCGGCGCAGCAGGCCACCGTAGAGGACTGCGGCTGCGGTAGTGGAGGTGGCGTGCGAGGACGGGAAGGACAGCCGGCTCGGCGTGCCCACCAGCACCGCAACCGACGGGTCGGTCGGGCGGTGCCGGCGCACCACCCGCTTGACGCCGATCGACGCCCCGTGCGCTGCGGCCACCGTTGCTGTAGAGATCAGCCAGTCCCGGCGCCGCCGCCGGTCGACCAGCGCGCCCAGCGCGCCCAGCGCCAGCCAGCCCAGGGCGTGCTCGCCGAAACGGGACAGCCCGCGGGCGGCGGTCACCACCCGGGGCGCCGCGATCCGGCGCTGCACAGCAGCAACCAGGGCGACCTCCTGGCGATCAGTGGAGACCGAGTCTTCAGTTGTGAATCGTCGTCGCAACATCATGCGTTGAACACCCGCTTCCAGCTGGCCCGGCCGGTGAGCTCTGGGGCAGCGTCACGGTATCGCTTGCGCAGTCTGGGGAATTCCCGGGCCAGTTCCCGGTGTAGCGCCACCGAGCGGGTGAGCATCGAGCGGAACGCCCGTGGGTCGCGCTTGCGGTAGGTGACACCGCGGCCGTCCGCGGTGGAGACGGTCACCCCGTCCATCCCGGAGAGCACGAACCACCGGGCGTCGGTGCGGGCCAGGGACAGCTGCGGGCGATGGTGGGCTCGGGCATCGATCGGCCGCAGCTGATGCGCCAGGCGCTTGAGCAGGGTCGCCCCGATGGTGACCGGGTTGGTGGGCGGGGTCAGCAGGCGCTGCACCTCGACCTGCCCGCCGGCTGGCAGCGGCAGCTCTTGGGAGTCCACCACCTGCCCGTCGGTGAAGTCCGCGCAGCGGGCCCGGACCTCGCCCAGTGCCGTGGGCAGCTTCTCGAACAGCGCTTGCGGCCCGGCCATGAAGTCCCGGATCGCCATCTCCTGCAGCGCCAGCGTGGAGTACTCCATCGCCAGCGCGTGCTTGAGGGCGTGTTTGAGGCTGTCGGCGAGCATCGCCGTCGGCCGGGTCTCGGTGCCGTGCAGCGCCGCGCCGACCAGCCGGTTGCGCAGGTGGAAGTAGGCCTGCCAGTCAGTGGCGTCGTCCTTGTCGGCGAAGGACATGTGCCAGATCGCCACGCCGGGCACGGTCGCGGTGGGGTAGCCCGCGTCGCGGGCGCGCAGCCCGTACTCGACGTCGTCCCACTTGATGAACAGCGGCAGCGGCAGCCCGATGTCCTCGGCGATGGTGCGCGGGATCAGGCACATCCACCACGCGTTGTAGTCCACGTCGGTGCGCCGGTGCATCCACGCGGTCTGGCGCAGCGGGTGCTGGGCGAAGTCGTGGTCGTACTCGGTGCCCGGCGCCTTGTTCCACCGCATCCGTTGCCGGTCGACGATCTCGCCCCAGGCGTGCAGCCGGGAGCGGGCCTGGGCCTGCAGCATCTGCCCGCCGACCAGCATCGGGCGGCGGGCGAAGCGGGAGAACGCCACCGCGCGCAGGATCGAGTCGGGCTCCAAGACGATGTCGTCGTCCATGTAGAGGATCTGCTCGCAGTCGCTGTTCTCCAGCGCCTCGTACATCACCCGGGCGTAGCCGCCGGAACCGCCGATGTTGGGCTGGTCGATGATCCGCAGCCGGTTGCCGAGCACGGCCTGCGCCTGGGCGAAACCGTCCTGGTCGCGAACCTTGTTGGCGCCCTGGTCGGGGATCACCACCGCGGTCACGATGGAGCGGACCAGCTCGTCTTCGCCGATCGCGCGCAGCGTCGCCACGCAGTCGGTGGGACGGTTGAACGTGGGCAT
>JBOHFU010000814.1:0-1973 GCA_050699675.1 Pseudonocardiaceae bacterium | reverse complement strand
CCTAGCCACACTCCGGGCCGCGACCACTCTGAAGATGCCGGACTGCTGTGTTCTGCTGGCAGCCAGTCAGGTCGCTGATGCGATAGCCACTTTCGACGACCGTCTCGCCGACGCGGCACGCAACCACGGCCTCGCCGTATGGGGTCGTTGAGCCCGAGGAGGAACTGACATGCTGCTGTCGCCGCATGAGCAGGAGAAGCTTCTCGTCCATGTGGCGGGCCAGCTGGCCAGGGACCGCCGGGCGAGGGGATTGCGGCTGAACTACCCGGAGGCCGTCGCGTTGATCACCTCCTGGGTACTGGAGGCGGCCCGCGACGGGCGCGGTGTCGCTGAGCTGATGGCGGGAGGTCAGCGGGTGCTGAGCCGCCACGACGTCCTGGACGGGGTGCCGGAGATGATCACTTCGGTGCAGGTCGAGGCGACCTTCCCGGACGGTACGAAGCTCGTCACCGTGCACCGGCCGGTGCAGTGACGCCCGAGCGCATGGTGCCCGGTGAGCTGCTGCTCTCCGGTGAACCTGTCGTGCTGGGCCCGCACACCGGCCGGGAGCTGATCGTGCGCAACACCGGCGACCGGCCGGTGCAGGTGGGGTCGCACTACCACCTCGCCGCGGCGAACCCCGCGCTGGAGATGGACCGCGACGCCGCCACCGGAATGCGGCTCGCGGTGCCCGCTGGCACGTCGGTGCGCTTCGAGCCCGGTATCGAACGAGCCGTGCGGGTGGTGCCGCTGGGTGGCACGGGGACCGTACCCGGGCTGCGTCTGAACGGGCCGGACCCAGGCCCGGCGACGCGCGGGGGACCGAATGCCGTCAGCGGGGGTCGGTGGACGATCGAGCGCAACCGCTACGCACAGCTCTACGGTCCTACCGAGGGTGACCGGGTGCGGCTGGCCGATACCGATCTGCTCCTGAGGGTCACCGAGGACCGCTGCCGTGGCCCGCATGGTGGCGACGAGGTGGTTTTCGGCGGCGGCAAGGTGATCCGGGAGTCGATGGGCCAGGCCCGGGCATCGCGGGCCGACGGCGCACCCGACCTGGTGATCACCGGCGCGGTCGTGCTGGACCACTGGGGAGTCGTCAAGGCCGACATCGGCGTGCGGGACGGCCGGATCGTCGGCCTGGGCAAGGCCGGGAACCCGGACATCATGGACGGGGTGCACCCTGCCCTGGTCATCGGACCCGGCACCGAGGTGATCGCCGGCAACGGGATGATCCTGACCGCCGGTGCGGTGGACAGCCACGTGCACCTGATCAGCCCGCAGCAGGTGCCCGAGGCGCTGGGATCGGGCGTTACCACCTTGATCGGCGGCGGCACCGGCCCCGCGGAGGGCACCAAGGCGACCACCGTGACACCGGGTTCCTGGTACCTGGCCCGGATGCTGGAGTCCCTGGACGAGCTGCCGGTGAATGTCGCGCTGCTGGGTAAGGGCAACACCGTGGGCGAGCCAGCGCTGTATGAGCAGGTAGCGGCCGGGGCCAGCGGTTTCAAGCTGCACGAGGACTGGGGATCCACCCCGGCGGCGATCGACGCCTGCCTGCGGGTCGCTGACAACACCGGCGTCCAGGTGGCGATCCACACCGACACGCTCAACGAGGCGGGCTACGTCGCCGACACGTTGGCCGCGATCGCCGGGAGAACCATCCACACGTATCACACCGAGGGGGCCGGCGGCGGTCACGCACCGGACATCATCACCGTCGCGAGCGCTCCGCACGTGCTGCCCAGCTCGACCAACCCGACTCGACCGCACACCGTGAACACCCTCGACGAGCACCTCGACATGCTCATGGTCTGCCACCACCTCAACCCCGCCGTGCCGGAGGACCTCGCGTTCGCGGAGAGCCGGATCCGGCCGTCCACCATCGCCGCGGAGGACCTGCTGCACGACCTCGGGGCCATCTCGATGATCGGATCGGACTCGCAGGCGATGGGCCGGGTCGGCGAGGTGATCCTGCGGACCTGGCAGACCGC
>JBOHFU010000813.1:0-1974 GCA_050699675.1 Pseudonocardiaceae bacterium | reverse complement strand
GATGCGGTGATCGATCACTCCGGTCCACTCGGCGCGCTGCTCTCCGCGCAGGGCCCGGTGCCCGCGCTGCACGTGGTGCACGGGTCACTGGAAACCGAGTTGCTCGGTATCTACAACGGGCTGGTGGCACGCGCGCCGCGGCTGCGGCTCGTCGCGATCAGCCGTTCGCAGCGCAAGGCGGCGCCGCACCTGCCGTTCGCAGGCGTTTGCTCCAACGCCGTCGACGTTGAGGAAGTCCCGTTCCGCGCCAGCTCCGAGGGCTACCTGGCATTCCTGGGCCGGATGGCGCCCGAGAAGGGAGCCGCGGAGGCCATCGCGCTGGCCCGTGACGCCGGCCTGCCGCTCCTGATCGCCGCCAAGTGCCGTGAACCGGATGAGCAGGCGTACTTCGAGCGCGCAGTCAAGACGCATCTCGGTCCCGATGTCGTGTTCCTCGGCGAACTCGGCCGCGAGGCGACCTACGACTTCCTCTCCCGGGCCGCAGCACTGCTCTTCCCGATCTGCTGGCGCGAGCCGTTCGGCATGGTGCTCGTCGAGGCCATGGCCTGTGGCACGCCGGTGCTGGCCACCAACAGGGGCGCCGTCTCGGAGATCGTGCGCGACGGGGTGACGGGGTTCGTCCGGGACACCACCGCCGAGCTTGCTACGGTGATCGAGCGGATCAGCGAGATCGATCGAGCGACCTGCCGCAGCCACGTCGCCGAGCTTTTCTCCTCGGCTGCACTGGTTCGCAGCTATGCCACATTGCTCGCCCCGATGCATGATCTGCGGGTGCCGACACCAGCCGCGCCCATGGTCTTCAGTGCACCCACGCCCTCGACCCGGCCGCTGCTGACTCAGCACGAACTCCCGCGGATGCAGCCGGCGTTCACAACGGCACACCGAACAGCCCGTTGACGACCGGCCCAGTGACAACCGGCGCAGTGCCGGACTGGGACGGCGTGGCCCCGCAAGGGGTGCTCGCCGGGCCAGGCACCATCACCGTCATCGCCGGTCTGACCTTCGCGATCTCCGACGAGCGCGGTGACATGGGGCCGGGCCCCTTCGGCTTGATCACCGACGACACCCGGCACCTGTCCCGTCTGCAGTTACGGCTGGACTCCGAACCGCTGCGGCATCTGGGGTCCGGGCTGGTAAGTCCTGCGGTGGCCCGGTTCCGCGGCTACGCCACGTTGCGGGACCGGCTACCGGACGCGCCGGTGGAGTGCGAGCGGCTGCGCCAGCTCTCGCCCGGGCGGATGGTGGAGACGCTGACGCTTCGCTGCTGGACGCCCGATCCGGTGCAGCTGCGCCTCTCAATCCAGCTGGATTCCGACTTCGCCGATGTCTTCCAGGTTCGCCGTCTCGCGGGCGATCCCAGCGCGCAGTCGTCCGGCATTCCGGTGCATCCTTCGCCCGGTCGTCTGCGCTTCGAGGCCACCGGGACGCCGCGCGCGACATCGGTGCAGCTGGATCCGCTTCCCGAAATGGTCGACCAGAGCGCCGCTGATCTCCAGTTACCAGGCCCGGGCATTTCGGCCCGAGCTGATGCTCGACGCTCTCGCCGCGCTGGCTGCGAGGCAGGGCCGGGTCCACGATCCAGGCAACGAGGAGCAACCGGGCAAGATCGTGCACGAGGTCCGGTTTGGCGACCGGCCGTGGCTAGGTGAGGGCACCGCTGGCGGGGCTCGCCCGTACTACGGCAGTGCCGACTCGACCCCACTGTTTCTGATCATGCTGGGCGAGGCGCTGCGCTGGGGCGCGCCCCGCGAGGCCCTCACCGAGTTGCTGCCTGCCGCTCGGGCGGCGCTCGGCTGGTTTCGCGGACCGGGCGACCCCGACCGTGACGGCCTGATCGAGTACGCACCCACCGGGCCGCGGTCATTGGTCAACCAGGGCTGGAAGGACTCCGAGAACGCCGTGCAGTTCGCCGACGGCCGGCTGGCCAGACCGCCGATTGCGATCGTGGAGGTGCAGGGCTACGCCTACCGGGCC
>JBOHFU010000812.1:0-1978 GCA_050699675.1 Pseudonocardiaceae bacterium | reverse complement strand
TTCGCGCGGTGGTGGTCCAGGACTGGAGCTGGCCGTCCATCCACTGCCAGGTCCTGGTGGCCAGCAGCCGCGCCACCTCCGGCGTCCCGGCGGCACGCAGCGCCCCGCACAGCCCTGGCAGCCTGTCGATCCACTCGTACCGGTCGGTTCCGTAGTGGTGCCTTTGCCCGAACCACCCGTCGATGACGTTGCACGTCCACTGCTCACCGTATCGCCCGGCCGCCGCCAGCCCGCCTGCGTGTTCCTGCGCGAGCGTTTCGATCCGGAACGGCTCCAGCAGCATCGTGGCCGTCCCGGCAACGTCGAGGCCCGCTGCCACGTCCAGCGCGGTGCCGAGCAGGCCCGCCTGTGTCGCGGTCTTTTTCCAGAACGGCGCGAGCGACTCCGCCGCGACACGTGCGCCCTCCAAGTCTCCCGCCTCGATGCGGTCGCGGAGCTCGTGCAGAGCCCACTGCGATCCGGCCTCGGCGCGCGCCGCGAACGCCCGGTCTCGCGGCCATACGACAACCGCGGCCCGCCGGTACCACCGATCGAGCGTGTTGCCGTAGTTGCCCATGTAGCCCTCGTAGTCGGACTGGTAGGGTTGCAGGTCCGCGCTCGGGGTGCTGGCACACACCTCGTGGTCGGGAACATCCAGCGAGATCGGCTCGCCGCCGCCGCCGTCCGGGCTGGTCCACCAGCCGAGGGTGATCCCGTCGTCGATCAGCGAATGGAGCTGATAATCGTCGGGGTCCTCGTCGTCCTCGTAAGAGTCGTAGTCGTTCCCGGGGGCGCTGCCGGACGGTTCGGCGTCCCAGGTCTCCTTCACCTCCGCGAGCGCCAGCACCGCGTCGCACCCGGCCTGCTCGGCCGCGGCGCGTACCAGCGTGGCTCGCTCCGCGTCGGCGCCCTTGAGCCGGCGCCAGTTCAGGCCTCGCTGGGTGTATTCGTGGTCGAGCAGGAAGACCAGCCGGTTCGGCGTGCCGAGGTCGCGGCCGCCGTACCGCGGGGCGGCTGGCGTGGTGAAGTGCTCGGTCAGGCAGTGCGCCAGCTCGGTGGCGGGGCCGGTCTCCGGAGCAGGGGTCTCGGCGGCGGCCAGCAGGTTGAACGTGAGCGTCACCCGGTACCCGGACCTGACCTGCGCGACCTGGTGGCGGCAGTCGGCGTAGAACGCGAGGAGGGTCAGCTCCTCCTTCGAGGCGCGGTAGGCCCTGGTTTCGCCGGCGTGGTCGATGACCAGTTCCCCGCCGGTGTGTGCCGAGGGCAGTGACACCACCAGCGTGCCCACCATGGCGTCGTGCTTTTCCGAGTCCTGGTGGGGAAGGAAGAACTGTCCCTTGCCGTAGACCAGCATCGAGTGCGGCTCGGCCCGCAGCCGTGCCGTCCGCGGGAGCCCGAGCTCGTCACGGAAGTGCTCCAGCGCGCGGTCCAGCAGCGCCGTCCAGCCGGGCCCGCCGAGCGTGATCTGATCCGGGGTGAGTTCCCAGGTGTCACGGACGCTGGTGTCCGTCAGCGTCTCCTCGCCCTGGCCGAACATCGCCGACCGCGCCACCGCGATCAGCTTCTTCGCCAGAGGCGCGCGGACCGGAAGGCTCACCGGCCCGACGCCAGCCACTTCAAGCTGCAGGAGATGCGCCGGCGCCAGCAGCTCAGCGCTGAACGACCCGGTCGGTTCGGAATCGCCGAGCAATCCCGCCAGTCGTTCCCGTGCCGTGGTCGCCATGTGGCCCCTCGCGTGCTCGCCGTGTTCTTCCGCGGCCAGACTGTAGTGGCGGCCGACGGGGATGCCGCCAGACGCCCGAGCCCGCTCGCTCGATCAAGTGCGGGCTGCGGCCCACAGTCGTCGTAGCGTTGTCAGCCGTGCCAACCGACGTGACCGTGCGTTATCGTCGAGCCGTAGAGAAGCTCCGTTTCCTGGCTGACCGGTGTCAGTGGACGACTCGCCTGCCGGCCGACGAGCCGTTCCTGCACGAGGCTTATGTTTTCGGCGAGATCCTCA
>JBOHFU010000811.1:0-1983 GCA_050699675.1 Pseudonocardiaceae bacterium | reverse complement strand
CCGAACTGTTGATCCTGCAGGCCGGCCACCGCCGCGGCGCCGTCGGCGACGTAGGTGAGAACGATCCGCTCCGGACCTCCGGGGTTGCCCACCCACGCCTTGTTGCGGGCCAGCACGGTCTGGTTGCCCGGTGTCAATTTACCCGGCGTCGAGTTGTCGATCTGATACGGTCCCGATCCCGGCATCGTGGCGGCGTTGAAGCCGGTCCACTTGCTGTTCCAGAAGTCACCTGCCTTCTTCAGGTCGGCTGGCGCGGACTGCGGGCTCAGCGCGGTGATATCGACGATCCCGGTCTCCCGCTCGAGGATGTGCGCCGGAAGGATGGCGTTATGAATATAGTTTTGCTGCCAATCAGCGTATGGTGACTGGTAGGTCTCGACGAAGGTGTTCTCGTCACGACAGTCGGCCGTCGCCCGCTCGTATCCCCGTGTTGTCGCCGGCGTGAAATACGGCGATTTGCCGCTGCCGGCGAGCCAGGCGAGATAGAAGTCGTCGCAATTCCACGGCTGGCCATCCGACCACGTGACTTTCGGCTTGATCTTGTACGTGACGACCTGAGGATCCTTCGACGTCAGCTCGGCTGACACCAGCACGTCGGAGTTGAGGAGGAACTTGCCGTTTCCGTCGACGATGAACGGGTCTACGAGAACCTGGCTGAGCACCAGGGCGTTGCCCGGGTTGTTGTTCGCCTCCGCAGTCTTGTTGTTGTACGCGGAGTAGGGCGCATCGTGCGCGATGACGATCGCGGGTCCGGGTGAGACCTGGGGAGCCCGATATGTTCCGTCTCCGTTGTCGCCGCCCGCACCCGTCTCATCCGGCCCGCCGCCGCGACCGTCGGGACGATCAGTCCCGCCAGCCGCCACGCAGCCGGCGAGGACAAGGCAGACAATCCCCACTAGGAGGCTGATCAGGTGCGGAGCCCGCCTCGATTTCCCCATCAACAGACCTCCTCCCTTTACTTGCGAAGCTGCCAGCGCGCGGCGCCGTCGAGAGGACCTTCCAGCGCCGTCCCCGGCGCCGTGTGATGCAGCTGACTTGTGCTGACCAGGAGCGAAACCTGCTGGTAGAGGGGGATCGTCACGGCCCGCTCCCACAGCGCCGACTCGACGGTAAGGGCGACCGTGCCCGCCGGGTCGTCCTGGGTGAGCGCCCGTTCGATGAGCGGCTGCAGCGTCAGGTCACACAATCCCGCCGGGTTGGGTGGTGCGGGAGCCAGCCTGGCCGGCACCACCAAGGGGCAGCCGTACCAGGATGCCAACTGGGTGGCGGGGTGGCCGGCTACCGGCTGCGGCAGCACAACAATGTCAATTCCTGGGATGCCGGCTCCTGAGTTGGCCGCCTCCGCCGTGCCTGGACGAAATGACACCTCGTTAATGTCCGGCTGCGGGCCGAGCATGGTGCCGAACAGCTCGTCGGGGTCGACCTCACGCAACTGCGCCTCGATCCCCGCGGTTCGAAGCTGATCGGCCACCCGTGCGGCGAGCGTCCCGTACGGTTCGCGATCCGCCGGCGCGGCCACCACCAGCCGCAGTGGCTGCCCGGCGCGCTCCCAGCCTGCCCGACCACGGGTGTACCCGGCGTCGGTGAGCAACCGGCGCACGGTGTCCGGATCCGGCGCCACGGGGACCCCGGCGACCGGCGCGGTGGCCCGGTAACCCGGCGCTGAGGGGGCGAGCAGCGCGGAGTCCGCCCGCAACGCCGCGGAGGGACCGCTGGCGACTCCGGTGGCGATCAGTGCCGGGCGGTCCAGTGCCGCCGCCACTGCGGTACGCACCCGCTGGTCGTCCAGCACCTGGCTGGCCGGGCGTAACAGCACCGAGGCGAGCACCGGCTGCGGCACGACAACCGGGGTCACTGCCAGGTCGGCCCCGATGCCATCACCATTGCGCAGCAGCGACTCGGTGATGGCATTGGGGCGGCCGAACAGGGCGGCCTGCGCGCCACCGGTACGCAGCGCCTCCGCCAGAGCCGCGTCGCTGCCCT
>JBOHFU010000810.1:0-1988 GCA_050699675.1 Pseudonocardiaceae bacterium | reverse complement strand
GACCGCCCGCTGCCCGAGGATGTGTCCGTTGCGATGGGTCTGCGGGATCGGAGGGCGGCGTGACCCAGGGCGGCATGACCCAGTGCGGCGCGACCCCGGGACAGCGCGAGCTGCGCCGGGCCCGCGCCTACCTCAATCGGGTGGCCGAACCCCCCGCTCCTGCCCTGTCCGAGCTGATCAGCGAGGTCGGCCCAGTGCGGGCGGCCCGGCTGGTGGTCGCAGGGCAGGTTCCTAGCAGGGTGGCTGCGGAGACCGGTGCCCGCCGAGTGGACGATCGAGCCGAGGTCGACTTGGCTGCGATCGCCGCGCTCGGGGGGCGGTTGGTGATTCCCGAGGACGACGAGTGGCCCACCGAGGCGTTCACCTGCTTCGCGACACCTACTGCGTGGGCCGACGAGCGCTGGCGGGCCCCGGTAGCGCTCTGGGCGCGGGGAGCCGCCCGCCTCGACGAGTTCGGCGAGCGGGCGGTGGCGGTGGTCGGGGCCCGGGCCGCGACCGGGTACGGGGAGCACGTCGCTGCCGAGTTCGGCTACGGGCTTGCCGAGGACGGCTTCGCGGTGGTGTCCGGCGCCGCGTTCGGCATCGACGGCGCGGCGCACCGGGGGGCGCTGGCCGCCGAGGGCTGCACCGTCGCTGTGCAGGCCTGCGGGCTGGATCGGGCCTACCCCGCAGGTCACCTACGGCTGCTGGACCGGGTTGCCGAGCGTGGTGCGGTGGTCAGCGAGTACCCCCCGGGTGTGCGGCCTGCACGATTCCGCTTCCTGGTCCGCAACCGCCTGATCGCCGCGTTCGCGACCGGCACTGTCGTGGTCGAGGCCGGGGTGCGCAGTGGCGCCCGGCGCACCGCCACCGCCGCAGCTGCGCTGGGCCGGATCGTGATGGCGGTGCCGGGCCCGATCACCTCGGCGCTGTCCGTGGGCTGCCACCTGCTGGTGCGCGAGGAGCAGGCGGTGCTGGTCACTCGGGTAGCCGAGGTGGTCGAGGCCGTGGGGCGGATCGGGACTGACCTTGCGACACCGTTGAGCACTCCCCGCCGTTGCACCGACGGCCTGAACCCGGAGTTGCTTGCTGTGTACGAGGCGCTGCCCGCCCGGGCCTGCCGGTATCCCGAGCAGCTCGTGCGCGACTCCGGGGTGCCGCTGCATCGGGTGCGGTCCGCACTGCCATTGCTGGAACTGCAGGGGCTGGTGGGGTGCGGGGTGACCGGCTGGTACCGGGTGTCTGCGAATCCGGGGTGTGGCGGTGCTTGACCTGGCGCCGTCGGGAGCGCAGCGTCCTGTGGGTGAGTGGGGACCCGCAGGCACCGGATTCCCTACCGGATGGCCTGGCGGTGTGCCGGGACCGCTTCGCGGCCCATCTGCGGTCCGTGCGCGGGCTGTCACCGCACACCGTGCGGGCCTACCGCGGCGACGTCACTGCCTTGCTGCACCATCTGGTGGGTTCGGGTCGCGACGACCTCGCCGCGCTGGACCTCACACTGCTGCGCGGCTGGTTGGGGGAGCAGCACCGCAGCGGTCACCGGCGCAACACGCTGGCGCGGCGGGCGGCGGCGGCCCGCGCCTTCACCGCGTGGGCCACCCGAGTGGGCCTGCTGGGCAGCGACCCGGGACTGCGGCTGGTCGCGCCGCGGCCGCACCGAGTCCTGCCCGCGGTGCTGCACCCGGAACAGGCGGCCGCGGCGCTCCACGCGGCGCAACGGGGTGCCGCCGAGGCGGATCCGGTTGCCCTGCGCGACCACGCGATCGTGGAATTGTTGTACGCGACCGGGATACGTGTTGCCGAGCTCTGTGGGCTTGATCTCGGCGATCTCGACGAGCACCGGCGCCTGCTCCGGGTGCTCGGCAAGGGCTCGAAGGAACGCGCAGTGCCCTACGGGCTGCCCGCCGAACGCGCCCTGCTTCGCTGGATCGAACAGGGGCGCCCGGCCCTTGTGCAGTCCCATTCAGCCGCGGCGCTGTTTCTCGGTGCCCGTGGTGGACGGGTCGATC
>JBOHFU010000809.1:0-1988 GCA_050699675.1 Pseudonocardiaceae bacterium | reverse complement strand
GTGTCACCCTGATGGATGGCAGCGGGCTTTCGGTGCAGGATGCGGTCCCGGCGATGCTGCTCGCCGACCTGCTGAGCGCAGCCGCCGCCCCCGACGAGTCCCAGCGGCGGACCACCGCGCTGCGACCAATGCTGGTGGGGCTCCCGGTGGCCGGAAGCAGCGGCACTCTGGCCGAACGCTATGATGGTCCGGCGGCCGGCGGCCGGGGCTGGGTGCGAGCCAAGACCGGCACTTTGACCGGTGTCAACAGCCTCGCCGGTACCGTGCTGGACGCTGAAGGAAGAGTGCTGGTGTTCGCGCTGCTGTCCAATGGGCCCAACCCGGTGTCGGTTCGTCCACGGCTGGACGCCCTGGCCGCCGCACTGAGGTCATGCGGTTGTCATTAGTCCGCGTTACCTTCGTGGGTATGGGACATCTCGCGCTGGACACACCGCCGGCATCCGGGGGCGGTCCGACCGTTCCCGCCGGCTCCCCGATCGACTGGGCTGCCGCGGTGGTCACTGCCCAGCGCCTGCTGCCGGCCGGGCCCGTGGTACCCGCCGAGGAGGCGGCGGCGGCGGTGCGCCGGATGCGCGCGCTGTCGGTTAACGCGGAGCGGCACGTGCGGGATGTCACCGGGCTGGACGACGGTCGCCCGCCACGTCCCGCCGACGTGGTGGATCGCCCGGGGTGGGTGCTGGCCGCGACCGAGGGCCTGTCGCGGCTGCTGGCCGACTACCGGGTTCCGGAGGGGAGGGCTCGCCGGCTGCTGGCCACCACCGCAGGTGTGCAGACCGGGGTCGCGCTGGCGTTTCTCGGGTCCCGGGTGCTCGGGCAGTACGACCCGTTCGGCGGGCCGTCCGAAGACCCGGGGCGGCTGCTGCTGGTAGCCCCCAATGTGATCACCATTGGATCGACGCTAAACGTCCCGGCCAATGAATTCCAGATGTGGGTGTGCCTGCACGAGGCCACTCACCGGCTGCAGTTCAACGCCGTGCCGTGGCTGCGCACACATTTCGCCAACCAGGTGCAGGCCTTCGTCGCCGCCGCGGAGGACCCCGAGACCGTGGCCAAGATGGCTGGCAGGCTGCCCGCGGCGCTGCGCGGCGCCCGGCGCGGGGAGGCGTCGGATGCGCTGGGCGTACTGACCCTGCTGCAGGGTCCCGAGCAGCGGGCGGTGCTGGAGCGGTTGCTCGCCCTGGCCACTCTGCTGGAAGGGCACGCCGACCACGTGATGGACGCGGTCGGACCGTCGGTGGTGCCCTCGGTGCGGCTGATCCGCCAGCGGTTCACTGCCCGCCGGCAGGGCGGTGGCCTCGCCGAGCGGGTACTGCGGGCGGTGCTGGGCATCGACGCCAAGCTGCGCCAGTACGCCGAGGGCGCGGCGTTCACCCGGCATGTGGTGGATGCGGTCGGCATGGACGGGTTCAATGCAGTGTGGACCTCGCCCGAGACCCTGCCCACTCGCGCCGAGATCATCGATCCCGCGGCGTGGCTGTATCGAATGACCTGAGCCCTGGGTCTGATCGCGACACTGCGTCTGGTCGCGACCCTGGATCTGGCCGCAGACCTGGATCGCCGCACCCGGCGGTCAGCGAGGTGCGCACCGCGGTCCGCCGTTTTCTTGTCGCGCACCGCACCGGGGACGCGGTCGCGGTGGCCTGCTCCGGCGGTGCCGACTCCCTGGCGCTGGCCGCGGCGACCGTGCACTGCGCCGGCCGGCTCGGCCTGGCGGTGCACGGCCTGGTGGTCGACCATCGGCTGCAGCCGGGCTCTGCGACGGTGGCGCAGACCGCTGCCCAGGCGCTACGCCAGCTCGGCTGCGCCGCGGTCCGAGTACTCCAGACCACCGTGGAAGGTCCGGGTGGTCCGGAGGCGGCAGCCCGCCGGGCCCGGTACGCGGCATTGCGCGCAGCATCGCCGGCCGGTGCCCTGGTACTGCTCGGGCACACCCTGGACGACCAGGCCGAGACGGTCCTGCTGGGGCTGGGGCGCGGCTCCGGACCCCG
>JBOHFU010000808.1:0-1996 GCA_050699675.1 Pseudonocardiaceae bacterium | reverse complement strand
GACGGGTTCTCACACATCTCCACCGGCGGCGGCGCGTCTCTGGAGTTCCTCGAGGGCAAGACCCTGCCCGGCGTCGCTGTACTGGAGGAGTAGGAGTGCCCAGGCAACCGCTGATCGCCGGCAACTGGAAGATGAACCTCAGCCACCTCGAGGCCATCGCCCTGGTGCAGAAGCTCGCCTTCGCCCTGCCGGAGAAGTACTTCGCCAAAGTCGAGGTGGCGGTGCTGGTGCCGTTCACCGCGTTGCGCAGCGTGCAGGCCCTCGTCGAGGGGGACAAGCTGCTGGTGGGCTATGGCGCGCAGGATCTGTCCCCGAAGGACGCCGGTGCCTACACCGGCGATGTGTCCGGACCGATGCTCGCCAAGCTGGACTGCAGCTACGTCGTCGTCGGGCACTCCGAGCGGCGCGAACACCACGGTGAGGACGACGGGGTCGTGGCTGGCAAGGTGCGGGCCGCGCTGCGCAATGGGCTGATCCCGATCCTGTGTGTGGGAGAGGGTCTCGAGGTCCGTGAGGCTGGTGGGCACCTGGCGCACAGCACCGAGCAACTGCGGGCCGCGCTCAAGGGCCTGTCCGCGGAGCAGGTCCGCACCATCGTCGTGGCCTACGAGCCCATCTGGGCGATCGGCACCGGTCGGGTCGCCACTCCGGCCGACGCGCAGGAGGTCTGCGGCGCGTTGCGGGAGGCGCTGGCGGATAAGTACGGGGTCGCGGTCGCCGATGATGTCCGGGTGCTCTACGGCGGATCGGTAAAGTCGAGCAACATCGCCGAGCTGGTGGTCGAGCCCGACATCGACGGTGCCCTGGTGGGGGGCGCCAGCCTGGACGCTGACGAGTTTGCGAAGCTCTGTGCGCTGGCTGCAGGCGGCCCCCTGCCGTGACCCGGAGGCGATGCCGGGGAGCCCGGGCTCGCACCTGTTGCTGGACGGAGTAATCTTGCTCATCAGCCGTTGTCCCATGAGGGTGTGATGAAGCTCTTCCTGCAGATTGTGCTCCTGGTCACCAGCGTCGCTCTGATCTTGCTGATCTTGCTGCACCGGAGCCGCGGCGGGGGGCTGTCCAGTCTTTTCGGTGGCGGCGTTCAATCGAGCCTGTCCGGATCCAGCGTCGTGGAGAAGAACCTGGACCGGCTGACGCTGTTTGTCAGCGCGGTGTGGGTGATCTCCATAGTGGGGATCGGACTTCTGATCAAGATCGGCTGAGCACGCCCGGGGTGCCCGGGCGGTTCCGCGAGGTGAGGCGATCGATGGCAAGCGGCAATGCGATCCGCGGTACGCGGGTCGGAGCAGGCCCGATGGGAGAGTCCGAACGGGGAGAGACTGCGCCCCGTCGTCGGGTTTCCTATTGGTGCGCGAACGGGCACGAGTCTCGGCCTTCGTTCGCGGTCGAGGCTGAGGAACCCGAGGTGTGGGACTGCCCACGGTGTGGTTTTCCGGCTGGGCGCAACGAGCAGCGGCCACCGGATGCGCCGCGCAACGAGCCGTACAAGACCCACCTGGCCTACGTGAAGGAGCGCCGCTCCGACGCCGACGGTGAGGCCATCCTCGCCGAGGCACTGGCCAGACTGAAGGAAGCGCGCGGCACCTGAACGTTGGTCGCCCTTCAAGTACCGCCAACCCGGGTGCTGGGCGTCTTTAACGGGGGCCAACCCTGACCCGGGGACCGGGGGACGGAGCGCTACCCGGCAGCCGGTGGGTCCGGATGATCTGGCGCCGCTGTTCCGGAGACCTGGGGCGGTTCGGTGCTGCCCTCGCCGGTCGATGATCCCGACCACCCCGGTTCGCTCGGCACTGCGATCTCTGACGCGGTGCGTGACGCCGCCGGTCGGCAAGGGTTTCGAGGTTGCCAACAGGATGTGGTTCGAGCGTCCGGGTGTCGTCCCAGCTCGCCTTCCAATGTGTTAGCTGCTAACGTCTGTTAGTCACTAACATGGAAGGGTGCGTCCAATGTCGTCGACGTCCGTGCTGGTAGTGGGTGCTGGTCCGACGGGGCTGGC
>JBOHFU010000807.1:0-1997 GCA_050699675.1 Pseudonocardiaceae bacterium | reverse complement strand
GCCTTCGAATCTGCGCAGTAAAACGATCTTACCGCGAACTTCTCCCAATTTCGTTTTGGAGGTGAGCGCAGAACTGGTAGTCCCAGAAACGCCATTAGGAAGGGGGGCGGCGAAATTGTAGAACAGCGATGCATTCTCGACATGCTGCCACGTTCTCGCTTTGAATGCGTCTTCAAACGAGCTCGATCGGACAATCCAGTTCGCCGGGTCTCCTCTGTACCTTCCAAAAGCTTCGGAAGGGGCGAATCTGCCAAGGTTTCTATCGAAGCGACCTTCGTCTTTGACTGATATTAAAATAGTTTCGAAAGGGTGATGCTTGAGGAAGCTGGAGCAAATGTCCAGAACATCTGCGTAGCTCTTTCCCATATGCAGGATATCGTGGTGAGCGAAAAGGTTATCCTGGTAATGTGAAAGTCTGATGTCGAGAAAACGTATTCCCGCGTTCAGCTGGTCGGCCAGGTCTAGATTCTGGGTTTGGCCAAATCCGAGAAGGCCGTCGATACAGCAAGAGTTATGGGTTCCAGGAATGCTCAGTGTCGTCACTGGAGTATCATCGGGAATGTCTCGCATCCAGGAAGTATGAGAAATGAGTTCGTCCATCATGCTCCTCTGGTCGTCCGCGCTCGGGCGCCGCTGGCCACCCTACCTAACCTCCCGACCGGTCGTGTGCAGGAGTGCTCGGCCGGCCTCGCCAGCCTGACCAGCGGCGTCCTCACCAGCGTCGTCGCCACGCTATAGCGAGCCGGTTACGTGTGCCGTCAACCCGATCCTGATGACAGTTGCCGGCAGCTGCTGTGCCCGGCGCCAGAGAGCATCGCCGACGCCGAGATCTTCGCCGGGCCGCAGAGCGACTCGGCCGCGCTGGTCGCTGGCTATCTTGCGGACTTGGGCGTGCTCAATGTCCCCGATCTAGCCCCCGACCCGGAGGCTAGATCGGGGACACCGTGATTGGCTCCGACAGATGCAGCAGCACTCGCACGGTGGTATCGGCATCGGTCTGGAACTCGATGCGGGTGATGTCGAGTGCGATGTACCCGCCGTCAACGGTGGCGCCCATGCGGACGAAGTGGCCATCGATCACGTGCGTTGCGGACAGCGAGCGGGCGATCAGCTCGGCCAACGTCGGGGATTCTGCGCTGAAGGTCTGGACGGGCACGGTCTCGGTGGTAGCGGTCATGGGTGGCTCCTCGTGGTCGTGTTGGCTGTAGCTCATCGGGCACCTCCGACGGTGATCACGCCGTCGGGCGTGGCGATCAACCGGCCGTTATGGACCAGCAGCCCCACGTCCGGGCTTCGCCGCTCGTGGCGGGTATGTGCTGACCGGGCGTCCCGACTTGGGGCCGATGCCACTATTGGGGATCGGGCCATCAAGGACCGCGGCTAACCGCATGCGAGCTTGCTCGCGCAGTCCACAATCGTGACGGCCTGCTGCGGTGTTCACCGGCCGGGGAACGCTGTCATCAGCCGGTCCGCTTGCGCTGAATCGCTGGTGTCGCCTCGCCGGGTGCACACGTTGTCCGCGACGACCAGCAGCGTCGTGGTGTCCTCGAGGGGGATACTCTTCCGTTTCAGTGCATCGAGATACGCGGCGGTGCCCGAATCGATTGGGCCAGCGGTTGTGGTGGGAGCAGCCACCGCCACACATGCCGCTGAGACCCCTACTGCCATCGCCGCTGCGGTGTCGCGAGGTGTCTTACGGTGCTGCCCATAGGGGACAGCCTCGGCCTGTTCCACGCTTCCACGGTAAGGCGGGGCGCCGCCCAACCTGCGGCGTAGTCTTCTTGTTCAGCTGCTGTTTCCACGGGCATCATCAAGGCTGCGCAGGCGTGGGCCTTGCGGCGGAGATCATCAATGGAGCAGGTGTTGCACCAGAACCGGTGATCGACTGCACCCGCAGCCAAGCGAGGCCAGTGGTGGGCTAGCCTCGGCACCCATACGGGGCGGTAGCTCAGCAGGTCAGAGCAGCGGACTCATAATCCGTCAGGTCGTGGGTTCGA
>JBOHFU010000806.1:0-2000 GCA_050699675.1 Pseudonocardiaceae bacterium | reverse complement strand
GGTTCCGGGCGAGGTCGAGCGCACAGGCGAGATCGCGGGCGTTGGCGCGGGCGACAAGCCGTATCACGACGCCCATCCGGCCATACCTGGACGCAGCCTGTTCACCAGAGCCTTGGGGGTGTGAACCCGGGCCAGCGCGGTGCGGGCATATTCGGCACCTTCGCTGCTGAGGCGATAGTAGCGGCGTCGGGGTCGGCCCTCTTTCGCCGGGTGGATGTCCTCCCAGCGGCTCTCCAGCCACCCGCAGCCCTCCAGCCGGGCCAGGATGGGATGAATAGTGCCGCTGGGCAATTCGGCTGCCTGGCCGATCTGCAGCCCGTACATCTCCTGAGTGGGCTCGGCGAGCATCGCCCGCAGCACCAGCTGCGTCGGCAACGTCATCCGCGGCCCAGAATCACCAGCCATACTGCCACTCTACCTAGCCCCTAAGTAGAGTGCAACCAACCTCGATCTGTGGCCAGCCCCCTCTTCCCGAACCCAAGACCCGCCTGGACACCTCTGCTGTTGAGTTCGGGAGCTGTAGTGCACTTGGTTGCGCGGTGGGTGACCCGGGGTTGGGGATGTGGACAGGGGGCGCAGTGTGGATAAGTCGGGGGTTTGGCTGCGGGGTGGGTGGGCAGAGTGCCCCATTGGAGGCAGGCTGCGCGGCATGGGGGAGTTCAACGCACCGTTTCGGGGAACGCTCGCGGTGGGCAGTGGGGTGCTGACCAAGGGTCAGCTGCGTGGTCCCAAGTTTCGCAGGCTGTTCCCGGACATTTACCTTCCGCGTGATCTTGCGCCGACCCTGGCCGTGCGATCGCGTGGGGCGCACCTGTTGGTCGCCGGGCATGGCGCACTGGCCGGCTACTCCGCGGCGGAGTTGCTCGGCGCCAGGATCGCGCCCCGGGACGCCGATGCTGAGGTGGTGGTGCCGGGCGGCGAATTCCGGGAGTGCCGAGGACTGCGGGTGCATCGGGATCAGCTCACCGACGACGAGGTCGAGACGGTGGCCGGGTTGGTGGTCACCTCGGCGATCCGCACGGCCTATGACCTCGCACGGTGGTCGACTCAGATCGAGGGCGTCGTGGCGGCCGACGCACTGGGCCGGATCGCACGCTTCGGACCGGCCGCGCTGCTCGGGATGGCCTCTCGCTACCCCGGTGCGCGGTGGCGCAGCCGGGTTTCGCTGGTTGCAGAACTGATGGATCCGCGCGCGGAATCGGCCATGGAGACCCGGTGCAGGGTGTCGCTGGTGCTGCGTGGGCTGCCCCGACCTGAGTTGCAGTACCAGGTGCTCGACGAACTCGGAGATCACGTGGCCCGGTTAGACATGGCCTACCCGGTCGCCAGGGTCGGCGTGGAGTTCGACGGGGAGCACCATCAAGAGACGCGGGTGTTTCGGGCCGATCTGGCGCGGCACAACCGACTCAACGCGCTGGGCTGGACTGTGCTGCGGGCCAGCGCTGCTGACGTGCTGCGCAACCCGGATGCCTTCGCAGCCCAGGTCCGCGCCGTGCTCGACCAGCGCGCGGCCTGACCAACTGCACTGCGCTTCCCGAACTCAACAGGAGAGCTCTCAGGTCAGCCTCGGACAGCTCTCCTGTTGAGTTCGGGAAGCACAGTGCAGTCAAGATCCGGTTGTCCATGATCTACGAGGCACCGGAGTCTGGGATGCGTGCCTTGCCGCGATCACGGCGCTCGCTGAGACCGGTCCGGGCGCAGCGGTGGGCGGGAGTAGCGGTGTTTGACGCCGGGTGGGAAGTACTCTGGATCGCCGGGCGGGTGCAGGGTCACCTGCGGGAGCTGGTGCTCCGGTGGGGTGTAGTGGGCGAATTCGCTGTTCAGCCTGCGGAGCTGGCCGGCGATCGACTGCGCGATCGCGGCCCGCATCTCCTCGGTGCCGGCCACCCCGGGCGCCAGCTCGACCGCGATGGCCAGGTGACGGTCACGGTCGGCGTCCTCCGTGGACTCCATCACGAACTTGCCGGTGACCCACGCCGCGATCGGTGGCTGCTCCAGGC
>JBOHFU010000805.1:0-2002 GCA_050699675.1 Pseudonocardiaceae bacterium | reverse complement strand
CAGCTATGGCTCCCAGGATGACGACAACCGTCCGGCTGGTTCTGGAAGCCCTCCTGCAGGTCTGGGATGACGACCCCACCGCGGCCCTCTACGGTTTGGAGATCACCGCACGCACCGGCCTGCTGCCGGGGACCACCTACCCGATCTTGCAACGACTGCTGGAACACGGCTGGTTGATCGATGAGTGGGAAGATCTAGATCCGCGTGAGGCGGCCCGGCCGCGGCGCCGTTATTACCGACTCACCGAGGATGGCGAATCGGCGGCTCGCAAGGCCCTCCAGGATGCGTCGGCGCGCTCAGGCGCGAGAAGTCTTGGCCGAGCCCGTGGGCTCGGCGCGGCCGCCAGGCATGGGACCGCCTAGCTAGCGGACGCCAGTCCCACGGAAGGGAAGGGATCAATGAACAAGGTCAACTGGCGCCCTCGGCCGATCGCCTCGGATCCCGGCGGGTGAGCAAGGATGCGGCGCGACCGGTGGGCGAAGGTTGCGAAGATCTGTGGCTATGCCTTGGGTGTGGGCAACCCCGTACTGCTGGTTCTCGGTGAGCCCACGGCGCTGACCCTAGGCCTGGTAGTTGTGCTGGCTCCGTTCACGCTGGCCTTGGTCTTGCAGCTGACGGCCTTCCTTGCGTGCAATTTTGTCAGCCTTGCGCTAGGCGATCCTCGAGAGCGGGCCGAACTACTGGTCTGTGCGGTCAGCGGGTTGCAGCCGCCCAGCGCGGGTGAGGAGTACCGGGAGGCCATGCTTGCCGACATCAGCGCCGCCCCGCCCCACCAGGTAAGGGCGATCAGAATCAACCTCATGCACACCGCCGCCAGAACCATCCTGGCGGCGTGGGCTCAATTCCCGAGGCGGATGTGGAAGCGGGCCCGGCCGCAGAAGGTGTTCCGGGCTCAGCGCCCTACCATCTAGACGCGAGCCTCCGGAGGTCACTCCCGCACCCCGAGCGGAAGGGTGAGGTTTCGGCCATCCGCGGGGTGAAAGACCTGGATGTGATCCGGATCGAACCAGACCTCGAGTTTCTCCTCCTCGGTCGCAGCCGACGCGACGGACAGTCGGGTGATCAGTTGGCTGACGCCGGGCACGTTGGCCGTGCCTGCGTCCGCGGCCAGTTCATCAAGCTCGGCAGCGCTGGCCTGCTCGCCCTCCAGCGAGAAGTGGGCATACTTGTCCGAGCCCGTTGATTCCAGCACCTCGACCTGCGCAGCAAACGTCACGCCGTGCTCCTTGGCCCCGGACTCCACCAGTGCAGCATCTTCGAAGTGCTCCGGCCGCACACCCATGATGATCTCGCGGGGTGCGTCCGCCGCTTCCAGCGTGCGACGCATCCGGTCGGATAGCCGCAGCTCGCCCAATGCGCAACACACCGCGCTGTCCTCCAGGCGTGCGGGCAGAAGGTTCATCGCCGGCGAGCCGATGAATCCGGCCACGAACAGGTTCACCGGGTGCTCATAGAGAAACTGTGGGGCGCCGACCTGCTGCACCACACCACCATGCATCACGACCACCCGATCCCCCAGCCGCATCGCCTCGTTCTGGTCGTGAGTCACGTAGACCGTCGTGGTACCCAGCTGCCTCTGCAGCCGGGACAACGAAACCTGCATCTGAACCCGCAGCTGGGCATCCAAGTTGGACAGTGGCTCGTCCATCAGGAACGCTTTGGGCTTTCGCACGATCGCGCGCCCCATCGCCACCCGCTGCCGTTGCCCACCGGACAGCGTGGCCGGCTTGCGATCCAGGAGGTCGGTGAGGTCGAGCATGCGCGCGGTGTCAGCCACCCGGGCTTCGATGGTGGCTCGGCCAGCCCGGGCGAGCTTGAGCGGGAAGGCAATGTTCTCCCGGACGGTCATGTGCGGGTAGAGCGCGTAGGACTGAAACACCATCGCCAGGTCACGGTCCTTGGGCGCTCGCTCGTTGACCCGCTCGCCCCCGATGCGCAGCTCGCCGGAGGTGATGTCCTCCAAGCCAGCGATCATGTTCAGGGTTGTCGACTTCCCGCACCC
>JBOHFU010000804.1:0-2011 GCA_050699675.1 Pseudonocardiaceae bacterium | reverse complement strand
GTTGGTGAGAGATGTTGTGATTGACGTTCAGCCAGACGCCGACGTGATCTACCTTCCGCGATACGGTCCGGGGCGCCGTAAGCGGAACGTTGATTGAGCCCGTCCCCAGCATGCACGAGTTCGACGGCGCGTTGCAGGTCGTGCGCCGAGACAGGATCCCGGCCATGAAATCGTTACCCGGCGCGACGTCCTGACGGCGGTGTCGGTGTCCCCGGCCAGCGCGTGCGCCCCGGCCAGATCCGGCAGGTACAGCGCCCGGAGCCGAGCGTACCCGGGGCCGAGGCGGTCCACGGCCGGGCGCAGCAGCGACACCACCGCTCCGAGGGGGGCCGCTCACTTCTCGTGGTCGTGGGTGCGTGCGGGTGTGTGCTCGCGGCAGGTGGTGCCGGTCAGCTCCACACGCTGCTCGTCCGGGGTCAAGGTGAACCGCCACTGGGTGACCGGGGGTCGCCCGAGCTGGTCCCACTTCTGGTAGGCGGCGGTGACTTCATCCCACAGCCGGCGTGGCCCGAACTGGTGTACCGGCCACCGTCGGGTCTCGGGCTGGTAGTCAAACCGCGCCCAGGACCGGGAGCCCGAGTCGAGGAACCACACGCACCAGCGGCCGTCATCGCCGGTTGCTGGAACGTACTCCCAGTGACAACCGGGCACCTGAAGTGCGATCGCGAAGGGCGCGTCATCGTTGCCGACCTTGGAAACGTGCAGGTCGGTGTCGCTGACGTCGGGGGTGTCGGTGTCGCGCACTACATCGGTGATCGCGGGTCGGGGGATCCGCTGGTCACGCAGTTCCATGAAGGAGATGGTGGTGTTGACCAGGCCCCCGGTGGCGGTGCCGTCAGTGCCGACGGTCAGCGACAGCAGCCCGGCCGGCTTGTAAGCGCTGCCCCACGGGGTGACCACCAACCCACCGGGCCGGGTCTGCGCCACCCACGCATACGGCACCCGGGGCGCGGCGACAGTGGACAGCACCCGATCAAACGGCGCACCCTCAGGGTAACCGCGCGCCCCGTCATCGGTGAGCACGGTGACCTCACCGTAGCCGGCGCTGGACAGCGCGGCCCGGGCCCGCGCCGCCAGGGTCGGGTCGATCTCGATGCTGGTGACGTTGCGGGCGCCGAGCTGGTGGGCCAGCAGCGCGGCGGTGTAGCCGGTGCCGGTGCCGATCTCCAACACCCGCACCCCCGGCTCCACGTGCCCGGCCGCCAGCATCAGGGCCACGATGTCCGGGCGCGACGCCGAGCTGGTCGCCACCCGACCCCGACCCTCGAAGCCGGCCGGGGTGCCGTCATCGACCTGGGTGACCACATAGCGGGGCCCGTAAACCCGCCGCAACCACTCCTGCGGATCGTCGTCGCGGCGCAGCGGCACCAGATCATCCCCGGCGTAACGCCAGATCAGCTCGGGAATGAACATCTCGCGAGGCACCGCCAGAAACGCCGCCCGCCACGGTTCGCCCAGCACCCCCTCAGCGGCCAGGTCCGCCACCAACTCGGCCCACGACGGCGGTGCCGTAGTGGTCACTCCTTCTTGTCCTTATCATCTTTATCGTCCGTGTCCGGCTTCCCGTGCTTCCCTCCGGGATCCTCACGCGGCATCGGCCGGTCAGGGTCGTACCCGTTGCCCTTGTACTTGTCTTCATCGTCTTGCTTCTCGTGTTTGCTCATATCGTTGTCCCCCTCGCTGTGTGAGGCGGCAGTAGTCGTCAGGCGGTCGCTCAGCGCACGCTTGTTGACGACCCTGACGATGACACGCAGGGCAAACAGGTGTCGCTTGCCGTTTTCGATGTCAAAGATCCGACGCTGCTCCAGGCCGAGGAACTCCGCCCGCGCGCCCGCGCTCCAGGTGCTCCGCTGGACACCACACGTATCCTCGCGCGAAGCAGGCTCTCGAGTTCCATCTCGAACCGCACAAGATCGAAGTAATCGCGATCGGCGCCCACGGTCACCACGAGCTCCCCGCCATGCTGGCCGAGCCGTACCTCGCTAAGACCGTGGTGTGCCGCGAGCGCCTC
>JBOHFU010000803.1:0-2013 GCA_050699675.1 Pseudonocardiaceae bacterium | reverse complement strand
GCCGAATAGCAAGCAGCGAACGCCAGCCTGTGGATAAGTTCAGCGGGCTGTGGATGGGCGTTTGTCGGCGGGACGCGTTGGCGGCTCCGAATGGCGGCCCGGAACCGCAATTCGGCTCCGAATGGCGGTCTGCGGGTACAGGTTGAGCGGGGTTACAGGTTGAGCAGGGGTTCTAGGCCTACGGTGAGGCCTGGGTGGTTGAGTACTGAGCGGACTGCTAGTAGGACGCCGGGCGTGAACGCCGAGCGATCCAGCGTGTCGTGCCGGATCGTCAGCGTCTCACCCTCGGTGCCCAGCAACACCTCCTGGTGGGCGACGAGCCCGGCCACCCGCACCGCATGCACCCGCACCCCGTCGACCTCAGCGCCCCGGGCCCCGGGCAGGGACTGGGTAGTGGCATCCGGCGGCGGGCCCATCCCGGCCTCGGCCCGGGCGGCCGCGATGAGCGCCGCGGTGCGAGCTGCGGTGCCCGAAGGTGCGTCGGCCTTGCGCGGGTGGTGCAGCTCCACGACCTCCACCGATTCGTAGAACCGGGCGGCCATCGCGGCGAAACGCATCGACAGGATCGCCCCGATCGCGAAGTTCGGGGCGATCAGCACCCCGAGGTCGGGCTTGGGTACGAGCCATTCGCGGACCTGGGCCAGCCGGGCGTCGGTAAAGCCGGTGGTGCCCACGACGGCGTGGATGCCCTGGTCCACGCAGAACCGCACGTTGTCCATCACCACGTCGGGGTGGGTGAAGTCGACGACCACTTCGGCGCCCGCGTCGGCAACGTTGAACATCCAGTCACCCGCGTCGACCATCGCGACGAGTTCCATGTCCTCGGCGGCGTCCACGGCCTTGCACACCTCGGTGCCCACCCGGCCGCGCGCCCCGAGCACCCCGACCCTGATCGGGTTATCCGCCGAGCGGTCGTTGGCGGCGCTGGGCTGCTCGGCGGGGGTCATGCGATCAGCTCCGCAATCTCGCCGGGCAGGTCCTGCGCGTGCGGGTAGGGACCCACCACGGCGGCGGTGGCCGGCCGGCGCAGCAACTCGCGGGCGAGCTCGGCGACCTGGTCTGCGGTCACCGCATCGATCCGTCGTAGCTCCTCGGTGACGGTGCGGTGCTCACCGTGGTGCAGCTCGGCCTTGCCGATCCGGTTCATCCAGGAAACCGGATCTTCCAGTCCCAGCACCAGCCCGCCGCGCAGCTGCCCCTTGCCGCGGGCCAGCTCGGCATCGGACAGACCATCGCCGGCCACCGAGGCCAGCACGTCACCCACCACCGCTGCCACCTCGCCCAGCCGCTGCGGGGAGCAGCCGGCGTAGACCGACAGGCTGCCGGTGTCGGCGTAGCAGGCCACCGAGGAGTACACCGAGTAAGCCAGCCCGCGCTGCTCGCGGACGTGCTGGAACAGCCGTGAACTCATCCCGCCGCCCAGCGCAGCGTTGAGCACCCTGAGCACCGAGCGCCGGTCGTCATGCCGGTCCATGGCCTGCACGCCCAGCATGAAGTGGGCCTGTTCGGAATGGTCGTTGCAAACGGCCAGCCGGCGTCTGCCGGTAATGCTGGCTCGGCCGCGCCGCGGGCACACCGGTGGCGCGGAACCGGTCAGGTGGTGCGCGAAGCTGTTCTGCAGCGCAGCCAGCACCGCGCGGTGGGTGACGTTGCCGGTCACCGCCAGCACCATCCGCTCCGGTGTATAGCACCGCCGGTAGAAGCGGTGCAGCGCCTCCCGGGTCATCCCGGTGATCGACTCCTCGGTGCCCAGAATCGGGCGACCCAGTGGATGCGATCCGAGCAACGCAGCGCAGAACTCGTCGTGCGCCAGGTCCTCCGGGTCGTCGTCGCGCATTGCGATCTCCTCGAGCACCACGCCGCGCTCGAGGTCCACGTCGGAGGGGTCGAGCAGCGCGTCACCGAGCACGTCGCACACCAGGTCGACGGCCAGTTCGAGATCCGAGTCCAGCACGTGCGCGTAGTAGCAGGTGTGCTCCTTGTCGGTGAACGCGTTGAGTTCACCGCCCACCG
>JBOHFU010000802.1:0-2017 GCA_050699675.1 Pseudonocardiaceae bacterium | reverse complement strand
CAGGGGAAACGCCACCACCCACCCCGCCGATGCAACGGGTACCTGGTGCAGCACCAGCGCGGTGGTAGCCAACCCGACGGCGACCGCGCCCAGCCCGATCACCGTCAACCAACGGCCGTACCTGTTCACCAGCCGGCCGGCGACCGCAGCCGACACCGCCGACCCGAGCGCGAACGGTGTCACCGCGAGCCCGGACTGCAGCGGCGTGTAGCCCAGCCCGTGCTGGAAATACAGCGCGAACACCAACCAGATCCCGCTGAAACCGGTGAAGTACACCAACCCCAGCGCGGCTCCCGCCGGGTAGCCGGGTGTGGCGGACAGCAGCCGGGTGTCCAGCAACGGTGCCCGGTCGCGCCGCACCATCCGCCGCTCCCAGCGCAGGAACAGCGCGACCAGCACCGGCGCCAGCCCGAACAGCCACCACAGCCGGCCCAGCCCACCGCTCTCGACCTGCACCAGCGGCAGCAGCAAGCACAGCACACCGGCGCCGAGCAGCACCGCGCCGACGGCGTCGATCTGGGACGCCAACCGCTGCCCGGTACGCTGCCGGGACGGCACCAGGCGCGCCGCCGCCACCAGCGCGATCAGCCCGATCGGGACGTTGACAAAGAAGATCCACCGCCAGCCCTCCGGCCCGCCGGCCGCGGTGAGGATCAGACCGCCGAGCACCGGTCCGACCGCCGTGGACAGCCCCACGGTGGCGCCGAAGATACCAAACGCCCTCCCCCGCTCCGAGCCGTGGAACAACACCTGGATCAGCCCCGAGTTCTGCGGGGTGAGCATCCCAGCGGCGACTCCCTGCAGCAGCCGGGCCGCGACCAGCAGTTCCGCGTTGGGTGCCGCCCCGCACAGCGCGCTGGTGAGGATGAACCCAGTCAGCGCGACAAGGAACATCCGCCGCCGGCCCAGCGCGTCGCCCAACCGCCCGCCGGCCACCAGCAGCAGCCCGAAGGCCAGTGCGTATCCGGACACCACCCACTGCACCTGGGCCACCGAGGCACCCAGGCTCTGCTCAATGGAGGGCAGGGCGACCGTGACGATGCTGACGTCCAGCAGGCTCATGAAACCCGCCATCTGGGTGACCGCGAGGGCTCGCCATCGACGTGGATAAACGGGCTGATCGGCCTCGGACCGGGTAGTCACCACACCATCCTGGTTCACCAAGGCCATCAAGGCTTCCCGGTACGCTCTCCAGCCGTGAGAGGGCGCGGGTGACCTACAGCCGCACCACAGCCGACCAGGTGTGCCAGGCGTTCGCCGCAGGCGCGAGACTTGACCTCGCTGGCGCCGAGGTGCCTGCCGTACCGATCCTGACGGTGCACCCGGCGGCCTGGTCGGCGTTCACCACCGGCTGTAGCTCCGGCGAGTTCGACTAACTGACCGCTCCAAAGCGGCCCCACCTGCTCGTATCTCACGCGATTACGGGGAGCAGATGTGTAGAGTCTACCCGTGGACGCCAACGCAATTATTGCTCTCGCCGCGCTCGTTGTCACAATTATCGTAGCTTCTGCTAGCCTCTATTTGGGTAAGCAACAGCTAGCGTTGATGAATACGCAAGCGGAAGCGGCGAAGGACCAAGCGGATGCAGCCAAGGTGCAGGCAGACGGGTCGGTCGCTCAAGCCGCAGCGGCGACCGAAGCACTACAGCAAGCCGCCAGATGGCGTGCGGAGGAAGAGCGGCGTGGGGAACCACAGTTCCGCGTGACTGCTGCAACGATTAGGTCCTTCAAACTGCGGGACGGCCGGATGGTGCCCCCAGGCGAGAATCTGCTAGCTTCAGTTCATGTACTCGTAGAAAACATCTCGTCCCATGCCGCGCCGATTAATCATGTCGGCATCGAGAATATATCTTCCGGAGACGTACACATTTATGGCTCGCATGCTTTCGGGTTGAAACTTCCTCATCGCCTGGCCGCGGGGGACCAGATTGAAGGTTCGTTACCGGCCAGCGCGTTCTTTATGCTCCTAGGCGCGTTCCTGGATGATAGAGACGATGACCTGCCCGAGGAAGGAGAAT
>JBOHFU010000801.1:0-2019 GCA_050699675.1 Pseudonocardiaceae bacterium | reverse complement strand
CCGATCTCGTCTACGGGGACCGGTTCTTCGTCAACGAGCTAGGCAGCACGCCCCGGCCGCTGGCCGACCAGGTCGCTGCTGCGCTGGCGGCCACCCCCGGCGCCAGCCTGTCGGCGGTCGAGCCGGCCACCGCACCGGACCGGACCACGAAGGTGGCGTTGTCGCTGCCGGGGCTGGCCGAGGGTGAGACGCGAGCGGTCTACGTCAACCCCTACACCGCCGACGTGCAGGGTTCCCTGACCTTCGCGCACAGCGAGCCCCCGCTGCAGGCGATGCTGCGAAACCTGCACGGGGACCTGCTGCTGGGCGACGTAGGCAGGTTGTACTCCGAGTTCGCTGCCAGTTGGCTGCCGGTGCTGGTCATCGGTGGTCTGATGCTGTGGTGGTCGCAACGCCGCAGCCGGCGACGGGCCCGTGCCCTGCTGTTGCCCCCGACGGGTGTCCGACCCGGCCGGGGCCGGATCCGTGGCTGGCACGGCAGCGTGGGGGTCTGGCTCACGGTGGCGCTGTTGTTCATCAGTGTGACCGGGCTGACCTGGTCCCAGTACGCCGGTGGCCGGTTCGAAACCATCATCACCGCCCTGGACGGGCGCTCCACGACGCTGGCGGCCGACCCCGTCGAAGGCGCCGGGCAGACGGTATCGGTGGATCGGGCACTGACCAGCGCGCGGGCTGCGGGTCTGTCCGGGCCGGTCACCATCACCGCTCCGGACGAGCCTGGCGCTCCCTACACGGTGGCGGAGAACTCGGCGTCCTGGCCGATCCAGCGCGACCAGGTCGCCGTCCACCCCTACACCGGGCAGGTCAGCGAGCAAGTCCGGTGGTCGGACAATCCCCCGCTGGCCAAGTTGACCACCATCGGTATCCGGGCACACACCGGCACCCTGTTCGGGCTGGTCAATCAGCTCGCCCTCGCCTCGATGGCGCTGGGCCTGCTCGCTATGTTGTTCTGGGGCTACCGGATGTGGTGGTTGAGGCGCCCGACCCGCGCCCCCGCAACCATCGGCGCCCCGGCTCCGCGGGGTGAGCTCACCAAGCTGCCCCGCCCGGTGCTGCTCGTGATCGTGGTGGTCACCGCCGGGCTCGGATGGCTGATCCCGCTGCTGGGCATCAGCCTGCTGCTGTTCCTGGCCGCAGACCAAGTCTGGACCAGACTCAAGCAACGGCAGTCACCACCCGCTGAGGCGCCACCCACTGAGAACCCGGTTCTCAACGGCCAGCGCTGATCCCGATCCCCGCCACGCCGGGCCCCCAACACCACCTCGGAGGCTCGGCGCGGCGCCCGGGTTTGCGCCTGATCGCTCAGGTAAACAGGAAAAGATTCCCGATCAGCCGATGGGCGGCGTTGAAGAGGTTCTGGGAGCGCTTCGCCGACGAACCGGGCGGAGTCATAAGCGAGGACAAACGCCGACTCTGGGTCATCGAGAGCACAGCAGTCCAGCCTGCTCCAGCCGGCGAACCTCATCGACAACGCTGCTGAGCGAGGCCCCCACTCGCCGGGCCAACTCGGTCTGAGTGAGCTCAAGATCAGGGTTGAGCAGCAGCACCGTCAACACACCCGCCTGGGTGCGGGAGCGCAGGATCGGCAGCAACGGCGGCGGATCACTACGCATGCGCCGATGATAACTCCGGCCAATCCGTATCGCTATGGCCATACCAGCAGGCTGAGAATCGCTGCTCTTCGCTGGCAAGCCACGGGTGGGGCGACCAGTTCGGGAGACAGATGATCACCCATCCCGGGTTTAGCCGCGCGTCTCGTCCACTAGCCAGGACAGGTACTCGGCGTTGCCACCGGTGATCGGGGTGGCGATGATCTCAGGCACGTCGTAGCTGTGGTTGGCCTTGATGTGCTCGGTCAGCGCCGCGACTCGATCGGCGGCGGTCTTGATCTCCACTCGCCACTCCTGCTCGGTCTGTACCTCGCCCTCCCAGCGGTACACGCTGGTGATCGGCCCGACGATCTGCGCGCACGCCCCCAGCTTGGCCTCGATCACCCCGGCAGCGAGCGCCCGGGCAGCG
>JBOHFU010000800.1:0-2020 GCA_050699675.1 Pseudonocardiaceae bacterium | reverse complement strand
TCGGATGTCGCACCGGTCGGTGCCGGGCTGGTCCTGCTCGGTATCTCCGCGTATGCCTTCCTCGGCCTCGCCGGTCACGCGCTGGCGCCTCGCGAGTACGCGGCGGTGGCGTCGCTGTACCTGCTCATCGCGGTGGTGGGTCCTGGTGTGTTCGTGGCTGTCGAGCAGGAGACCAGCCGGGAGATCAGCAGCCGGATCTCCACCGACCGCCCAACCCTGCCAGTGGTGCGATCCGCCACGGTGATCAGCGCGGTGCTCGCGGCCGCGATGATGGCCCTGCTGCTCGCACTGTCCCCGCTGCTGGTGCACCGGGTGTTCGGTGGGGCATGGTCGCTGCTGGTCGCCGCACTCGTCGCCGTCGCCGGGGCTGCGGCGGTGTACGTCACCCGGGGTCTGTTCAGCGGGCAGCGCCGGTACGGCTGGTACGGGGCCAGCCTCGCGGCCGAAGGGCTGGCCCGGCTGGTCGGATCGGTGGTGCTGGTCTGGGTAGGCATCGCTGTTACTGGAGCCGCTACCGGGGCCTTCGGGTTCGCGTTCGCGCTCGGAGCGCTGCTGGCCGTCGCGGCGACGGCCGTCGGGGTCCGTCCCGGCGCGCCGGGCCCGTCGCTGGGCCTGCGACCGATGGCTCGTGGCGTCGGGTTTCTCGCGGGTGCTTCGGCGCTGACCCTGCTCCTTGCCAACATCGCGCCGGTGGTGCTGACCTCGCGACTCACCGACGATCCCGGCACCGCAGCCAGCTTCGTCTCGCTGTTCGTGCTCGCCAGGATCCCGCTGTTCCTGTTCTCACCCGTGCAGGCATTCCTGCTGCCGTCGCTCACCGCCGCCGCCGAACGCGGCGAGACCGCGCGGGTGCGGCGCCAGATCCGCACCGTGGTCGTCGTGGCGGGGGCGATCGGCCTGATCGGTGTCGTGGGCGCGGCGATCGCCGGTCCCTGGGCCGCTCGGGTCTTCTTCAACGCTCCCTTCGAGCTCCCCTGGCTGGTCGCCGCCCTGCTCGGGGTGAGCACGGTGCTCATGATGATCGCGCAGATCCTGCAGCCCGCGCTGGTGGCGCTGGGCGAGCACCGGACGGCGATGTCGGCGTGGATCGTCGGCACCGTCGTCTTCGGCGCGCTGCTGTTCATCCCCACCGCCCCGCTGGTGGCCGTGGTGGCAGCGCAGCTCGCCGGACCGGCCGTGGTCGTCGTGATCATGGCGCAGACCGTGCGCGCCAGCCTGGCCCGCAGGTAACCCGAGGATCGCCTACCCGCTCAGGGACACCGCGGCGGGTCGCCACCCTTGAACATCTGCTCCCAGGAGTCGACAGAGGTGAGCTCGGGCACTGCCGCGCGGTAGCGCTCCGCCGTGACGTCCCACTCCGCGACCAGCTGCCGGTAGAGCGCGATGGTGCGGGCGAGCAAGGCACGGAACTGCTGCGGGTCCCGCTTGCGGAAGGCGACCCCGCTGCCATCGGCGTTCGACACCGTGGCTGAGTCGACCATCCCGAGCAGGAACCACCGGGCGTTGCGGGCCGGCACGTTGATCTGCGGGCGGACCCGGGTCTGCGGCGCCGGGGAGCGCAGGTGCCGGGAGATCGTGGACAGGGCACGCTTGGCGATGGCGGCCGGGTGCACCGGCGGCTCGAGCAGGCGCTCGATGCGAACTGGATCGAACAACGGCATGGGAAGTTGCTGGGCCGACGGAAGGATCCGGGCGTCGTCATAGCCTTCGCGCAACCTGCGGACGGCGGGCAGACCGTCGCGCAGCGACGCGAACAAACCCTCCGGCCCGGCGAGGAAATCCTCGATGGACTTGTGGCGCAGCGCCACGGTCGAGTACTCCATCGCCATCAGGTGCTTGAAGGTGGTGCGCAGACCATCTTGCACAAGCGCCCGCCGGACGTCATACGGGCTGTGCAACGCCAGCGTGATCAGCCGGTTGCGCAGGTGGAAATACGTCGTCCAGTCGGTCGCGTCGTCCTTGTCCGTCCAGGGCATGTGCCAGATCGCCGAGCCGGGCAGGGTGACGGTCGGAAAACCAC
>JBOHFU010000799.1:0-2022 GCA_050699675.1 Pseudonocardiaceae bacterium | reverse complement strand
GCGGCTGACCGCCTGCCATGGCCGGGTCGAGGTCGGCTCGCTGGCCAAGGAGGTCGGGTGGAGCAGAAGGCACCTGGGTGAGCGCTTCCGGCGCGAATTTGGCCTGACCCCGAAGGTGGCAGGTCGGGTCATGCGGTTCGAGGTCGCGCACCGCATGCTCCGAGCCCCCGTGCGACCCGGCCTGGCCGAGGTCTCCGCCCGCTGTGGCTACGCTGATCAGGCCCACCTGACCCGGGAGTGGCGAGAGCTGGCGGGCTGCACCCCGTCGAACTGGCTGGCCGAGGAACTCCCATCCGTTCAAGACACGGGCACGCCGAGCACCCACCCTGGACAGCATGACTGATAACACTCCTGCGCCCACCGTCTGGCCGTGCCTGTCCTACTCCGATGAACACGCCGCGATCCGCTTTCTCGTCGAGGCGTTCGGCTTCGAGGAGACCCTCATCGTTCCCGGCGACCGGGACGGCGAGATCGTGCACGCTGAACTGCGCTGGCCCGAAGGCGGCGGGATCATGTTCGGGTCCGGCGAGGGCGAGTTCGGCGTGAAACCCGGCAATGCAGCGCTCTACGTCGTCACCGAGGCGCCTGATGCCCTGTTCGCGCGAGCCACCGCGGCTGGTGCCGAGGTCGTCCGGGGGCTCAAGGACGAGGACTACGGCTCGCGCGGCTTCACCGTCCGTGACCCGGAGGGCAACCGCTGGAGCTTCGGCACCTACCGCGGAGCCTGAAGCCTTGTGAGCGTCGACGCCGCGATGCCAGCACGGAACCGGGGGTAGCCGGCCGAAGCCAGCCGCAAGGAGTTCCCGACTCGCCAGGTGATCACTTTCTGTGATCGCGAACGAGCATGGCCGCATGCGAGCTGCTGTCTACGATCACCCCACAGATGTAGAAACCATCCGCGGACTACCTCATCTGATGTACCTGGACTGCATGACCTGAGGTACGTGGAAGATGGTCTGTGGAAAGGATGACCGGCCCTCGGACGTCCGGCATAGTGGAGCAGCACGAAGGATCATGCCTCGGTCGCCGGAGCCGGTGTGTCGAGGCGGTAATACCGCCGAAAACTTGACACGGTGGCTGGCCGATCAGCAAAAGGGGCATCTGTGGCTACGCCTTCACTATGCGACCTGCAAACGTCGCTGGTTCCAGATGGGCACCACGCAGTCGCAGATGTCCAATCAGTGACCACTCGATTCGCGCACGCGATCGAGACCCAATTCACCAAAAATGTCACCGCGCTTCCTCCTGATGAGAGCGAACCCGAGAGCGCAATCGCGGACGACCTCGGCGTCCTGGTTGGTGCTGCCGTCGACGGTGAGCGAAATGCCATTGAGGGCGTGCTCCGCTGGATCCGTCCTCTCGTGGTGCGGTACTGCCGCTCCCGGCTCGGCGTCCAGGACAAGAGTTTCGTTTCGGCGGATGACGTAGCCCAAGAGGTGTGTCTCGCGGTACTCACCGCGCTGCCGAGCTATCGTGACCAAGGACGGCCCTTTCTTGCCTTCGTGTACGGCATCGCTGCACACAAGGTGGCCGATGCCCGCCGGTCGGCGGCGCGCAATCGTGTCGAGCCGGTCCCGGAGGTACCCGAGGACTCGGGATTCGCTGACAGCCCGGAGGCGCAGGTGATACAGGGCGAGTCCGCGGAGCGTATGGCACGGTTGCTGGACACGCTGCCGGACAAGCAGCGGGACATTCTCG
The DNA here is from genome assembly GCA_050699675.1 of Pseudonocardiaceae bacterium. Classification (GTDB taxonomy): domain Bacteria; phylum Actinomycetota; class Actinomycetes; order Mycobacteriales; family Pseudonocardiaceae. The sequence continues at coordinate 324 of JBOHFU010000799.1, read as the reverse complement.
TCCTGCGGGTCGTGGTGGGGCTGTCTGCGGAGAAGACTGCCGCGACCGTTGGGTCGACTCCTGGCGCGGTTCGGGTGGCGCAGCACCGGGCTTTGAATCGGCTGCGCACCGTACTGAAGTCGACGGCCCGTTCTGATTACCGCAGCAGAGCCCGGCTCCACGCGACAGCGGTGACCGGCAAGATCACGGAAGACTTCGGGTGCTTCACCGAGTGGATGTCCGAGGGGTTTCGGCACCAACAGATCACTCCAGTGCCCGCCAGCAAAGTCACACTGTAGCCGAAACACGTGAGCCGCTTCGCCGAGTTCATGATACCGGCATGCC
>JBOHFU010000798.1:0-2025 GCA_050699675.1 Pseudonocardiaceae bacterium | reverse complement strand
TTTCACCCACCGGCATCGGGCGTGACCTCGACGGTATGTCCCAGCCCACACTCGACCGCTACGTGTCGTACCTCGAGAAGACGTTCATGATCTTCCGGCTGTCGAATTACGGCGGCAGCGAGGCGCAAGTCCAGCGTCGCGGCCGCAAGCTCTACTTCCTCGACGGGGCCATACGCAATGCCGCCCTGCAACGGGGGCTCGCGCCGCTGCACGACCCGGTCGAGACGGGCACATTGCTGGAGAACCTGGCTGCCGCGACCTTGCACACCCTGGCGCTGCACAGCGGGATCCGCCTGCACTACTGGCGAGACCGCACTGTCGAAGTCGACCTCGTGTTCGACCATCCCACTGAACCGATGGCATTCGAGATCGCGGCATCCACACGTCACTCGATCGTCGGCTTGCGGGCGCTGGCGGAGCGCTTCCCCCGATTCGCCGGACGGTGCTACCTCGTCGCGCCCGAGGCGCCGTTGCTGCACCCGCACGCCACATCGTCGGGCGTGGGTAACCTCCCGCTCGATCATTTTCTGCTCGCGGTCGGGCGGCAGGCAGAGGCAGCAATGACTCGCAATCTGTGGACAGCGCGCCCCGGCAGCGCCTGATCCGCACGCGGTCAGGGCTGACATCGCCGACGCCACCCAGCGGCTCACGCTGGCCGTCCCGATCCGGGACACCAGCCGTCCCGGTTCCCGGGTGGTCACAGAGCTGATCCCCGACGTGGGCCAGGCGGTGGTGGATCGGATCACCGCGCTACCCCGAACCTGGCTGATCGGGGACGACCCGGTCGCCGAACTACACCCCGACCGGCATGCCGAGGTCGGCCGACGCACCTCCAACCTGATCGGGCCATGAACCAGCCCATGCGGACAAACCGATTACTTACGCTCGGGAACTAACCGGGGGCCGGAACCGACCAACTCACTGGGCGGGGACCCGAACAGATGCGGGGAAAGGCGGAGGTCATGCGCAAGCTCGCCCCGGCAGCCCTCTTGTGCGCGGTTCGGCTGCTTGCTTCTTGCCGTGCCGTGCTTTCGGAGCCGCCATGTCCGCGGCTATTCACGTCATGACCAGCGGGATAGCCGGTCGCCGGCGGCGCACCGCCGTGTCGGTATCGTTGCCGGTCACCAGCCGCGATCCAGTCGAGCAGCTCGACCGCGCCGTCGACGCCTTGTATCAGGTCAACCGGGCGCTACCGAAGACGGCGCTGAGTCGCGAGGAGCTGATCGCACTCGGTGGGCTCCTCATCCAGATCAGCGGTGCGCTGCTGACACTCACCGACCTGCTCAGCGCCCCTACGCGCCCTTACGACCACGCCCGGCTGCGTCGTGCGGCCACCAACGCCACCCCGGCACAACGACCACCGAGCGCAACCAGCTTGCTCCGCGACTGCCGGGACGGTTACCTCGCCGCCCACAGGTCCGCACGGGCTTTGCACACCGACCTCAGGCGGTGCCCACGGGCCGGATCACCCGAGAGAACAGGCTGAACAGGAGCGAAAACGAGCAGTAGTCCCTGCTGTACAGACTCCTGCCCTGACGTGCTTGCTCGCCCAACCGACGCTTTACGTACTTCGTTCGTTTTGTCCTAGCCAATTAGAGTGATACCGTATCACCCGTGTGGGTGAGCCAGATCTTCTTCGTTGCCTGCCTCGCCGTATCGGGCTATTACGCCGCAGCATTGATTGCCTACAGCGTGGGCCCTCGGGGTAGCGCTGGGTTACGGCGTGGCGGCGGGTATGAGCTGTCGCATCTGGGGATGGCGCTGGGGATGGCGGCGATGTTCTCGCCGCTCGGTGATCCCGTGCCGCGGCTGGTGTGGCTGGCCGTCTTCGGGGTAGCGGCCGCGTGGTTCGCGGCCTGCTTGTTGCACGCGGGCGCACCCACCGATGACCACCCGAGCGCGCCTGCCGACAACGCTGCGCGTCACCATCTGGTGGCCAACCTCGCGATGTTGTTCATGGTAGCCGGCGGCCACAGCCGTCACGGCGCCGGCGGGGCAGCGGGTGGACCCGTCGGCGCGGGTCAT
>JBOHFU010000797.1:0-2033 GCA_050699675.1 Pseudonocardiaceae bacterium | reverse complement strand
GGCAAGATGTGGCTGGAGCGCTCGCTGCTGGACTCAGCCAAGACCGTTCTGCTGGTCTCCCACGACCGCGAGCTGCTCGCACGTGTCGTCGACCGGATCATCACGGTGGAGCTGGGCGCCGCTGGAAACACCGCGTGGGTCCATGGCGGCTCGTTCGCCAGCTACCAGCAGTCGCGTGCGGATCGTTTCGCGCGTCTCGACGAACTGCGCCGCCGTTGGGATGAGGAGCACGCCAAGTTGAAGGCCCTGGTGCTGATGTATAAGCAGAAGGCCGCATACAACGATGGCATGGCCTCGCGTTATCACGCCGCTCAGACCCGGCTACGCAAATTCGAGCAGGCCGGTCCGCCGGAAAAGCTTCCCCGCGAGCAGAACATCCGCATGCGCCTGCGGGGCAGCCGCAGCGGCAAGCGCGCCGTCGTCTGCGAGAGTGTGACGCTGACGGGGCTGATGCAGCCCTTCGACCTGGAGATCTGGTACGGCGACCGGGTGGCCGTGCTCGGCTCCAATGGTTCGGGTAAATCACACTTTTTGTGGTTGCTCGCGGCCGGGGGCAGCGATCCGGAGCCCGAGCATCGGCCGGTGGGCGATGTGACCGTCCCGCCGGTGGCCCACAGTGGCAGTGCCCGGCTCGGCGCCCGGGTACGTCCCGGCTGGTTCGCTCAAACCCACGAACATCCGCACTGGGCCCGACGCTCCCTGCTGGGGATCCTGCACCGAGGTGACGAGCACCGGCCCGGGACGCCGCACGAGGACGCCCGCAGGATCCTGGGCCGCTACGAACTGGCGCACTGCGCGCAGCAGTCCTTCGACACGCTCTCTGGCGGGCAGCAAGCCCGGTTCCAGATCCTGCTGCTGGAACTGTCCGGAGCCAACCTGCTCCTGCTCGATGAGCCCACCGACAACCTTGATCTGATCTCCGCGGAGGCCCTGCAGGATGCCCTGGAGACCTTCGACGGCACCGTCTTGGCCGTTACCCACGACCGCTGGTTCGCCGCCCGGTCCTTCGACCGCTACCTCATCTTCGGTGCCGACGGCCACCTCCGCGAAAGCCCCGAACCCAGCTGGGAGGAAGGTCGCGTCGCCCGTCCGGTCGCTGAGTAGCGCCCGACGGAGCTAATCGGGGCGGTGCCGCCCGGTGGTGCCGCTTGATGGTGTGTACGACCACCAGGGTGAGTCCTAGCAACCCGATGGCTGCGGCGGAGCCGGCTAGCGCGACGGTGCGCGGTAGCGGGTTGTCGGGTGGCGGTGGCTGAAGACCGGAGAGTGTGGCCGGATGCAAGGGTGCTGGGGCGGAATCCTGTTCTTCGGGCAGCACCGCGGTGAGTGCGGCGACTGGATCAACCATGCCGTAGCCGAGTTCCTCGCTGCGGCCGCCGGGACCGGCGGTGTGCTGCGCGGTCTGCTCGATGCGATGCATCACCTGTCGTGCAGTCAGATGCGGGAACCGTTCCCGGACCAGCGCGGTGAGCCCGGCGACATACGGCGTGGCGAAGCTGGTGCCGTCCAGCCGTCGCGCCGCGCCGCTGGCGTCCACAAGTTCGGTGATCAGACCCGGTCCGGCCGCAGCCAGCGACACCGCACCGGTGCCTGGTGCGGCCACGTCGACCCACGGTCCGCGGATCGAGAAATCCGCTGCGTCGCCACTGTCGTCGGTCGCGGCGACGGTGAGCACGTCGTCGTCGAACCAGCCCGGTGAGGAGATCGTGGTGACCACACCGGGGCTGTTCTGCTTGCAGGCGCTGCTGGTGTTGGCGGCAGCCACCACCACGACGACATTGCGCTCCACCGCGTGGTGCACGGCGGCCTGCAGGTCTGAGGCGTTGATCTGGTCGCGCTCGGCCGGGAAGCAGGCAGCTTCCGAAATGTTGATCACCGTTGCGTCCAGCTGCACGGCCCTCATCACGGCCGCGGCCATGCTCACGGTGTCCCCGGTGATCGGGCTGCGAAACTCCTGACCGGTGTCGAGCTGGCGCAGCGGCACCGAGTAGAAGGTGCTGGCCTGACGGATGGTCAGGATCTCGGCAGCGGGG
>JBOHFU010000796.1:0-2036 GCA_050699675.1 Pseudonocardiaceae bacterium | reverse complement strand
CGGCCCGAGACACGCCTTTGTTTGACTTCGAGCGCGGCGCCACGTGGATCGCGTTCGGCGCGCTCGCCGAGAACCTGGAGCTGGCCGCCGGCACGGCCGGGCTGGCGGCGCGGATCGTCACCTGGCCGGCTCCAGACGACCACGAGCTGGTCTCGATCGCGGAAATCGTCTCGGACGGCTCGACACCACCGGATGCGTTGGCTGCCTTCATCACCGAACGAGTCACCAACCGCAGGCGGGACGGCGCGGGAGTCCTTAGCCGTTCGCAGTCTGCCGCGCTCATCGCGGCGGCCAGCCAGGCCGGCGCCGCCCTTCAGCTTCTCACTCGCCGAGACGAACTGGCCGAGATCGGTGCCCTGATGGGTTCCACCGACCGCATCAGCCTGCTGAACCGCGGGCTGCACCAGGAGGCGACCAGCGCGTACCGGTGGACACCGCAGGAGGTCCGGGAGAGCCCGCACGGCATCGACGTCGCCACGCTCGAGCTCACCCCCGCGGAACGGGCCGGGCTTCGACTGCTCCAGCAATGGCGAGTGGCCAAGACGCTGGGCAAGATCGGCGGGGGGCACGCGCTGGAGGACCTGTCGCGGACCTGGGCCGCGAGCGCGTCCGCCGTCGGCCTGATCACGGTACCCGGTGTGGGCCGGCAGAGTTACTTCCGTGGTGGCCGGGCAATGCAGCGGGTGTGGCTTACGGCGACAGCGCTTGGGCTCGGTTTCCAGCCCATGACGCTGCTGGTCTACCTGTTCGCGCGGCTTGAGCGGGGTGGGGGTGCAGGATTGACCGAGCCGGAACGGGCTGAGCTGCACCAGTTGCGCGATCGGTTCCGCGGGTTGTTGAACACCCATCCGGATGCCGCAGAAGTGCTGCTGTTCCGGCTCACCCATGCAGGGCCGCCCTCGGCCCGCTCGCTTCGCCGCCCACTCGACGAGACGCTGCGGATCGGATAGCTCGGGAGCCCCAGCGGTAACGGGTTGCTGGTGTGAGCGGATCTGTCGTCCTCGGCGCTGAGGGGTTCTCGTCGCTGGCTGGCCGGGCGACACTCCATGAGCGTGAGGTTCGTGCCGCGATGCGAGCCGCCGACCGGCTGGCGTGTTTGATCGGGGTGGATCGCAACCAGTTCCTCCGGTCGGTCCCGGGTTGGAGCCGCAGCGGGGGAACAACACCATCTGTGAGTGTCGTTGCGGTGCTCCTGGGTGGAGGACCACCAGGCTTGGTGTCGGTGACCCGGTGTGACTCGCTAAAGATCTGGCCGCTGCGGCGTGCCCTTCGTGTGACCTGTCCATCGTGGTTGCCGGCACCGGCCTGGCCCACCAGTTGGCCTGATCAGAAGCCTGTCCGCCGATGGCGTGACCCGTCACAGATGTGCCGCTGGGTGATCCCATCCAGGCCGGTGCCGACGTTGACCCGACGCCCAGGAAGGACACCAGGCCAGTGCCCCTGTTGGCAGAGTTCGTCGATGCCGTGGTGGGGGTGGACACCCATCGCGACACCCATGAGGTGGAGATCGCGTCCCCGACCGGGACACCGATCGCCACTATCACGATCAGCAATGACAGCGCGGGCTATGCAGATCTGCTGGCCTGGATCGTGGAGCACACGCCCGGTCCGCGGGTGGCGGTGTCGATCGAGGGGACCCGCAGCTACGGCGCCGGGCTGGCCCGCGCGGTCACCGCCGCCGGCCTGATGGTGATCGAGTGCGAGCAACCCCACCGCAAGCACCGCCGCGGTAAGGGCAAGTCCGACCCCATCGACGCCCACCTCGCGGTCCTGACCGCGCTGCGACTCGACGCCGACCGACTGCCCACCCCCCGCGCCGACGGGGACCGCGAAGCACTGCGGATCCTGCTGGGCACCCGCCACGAGCTCACCACCACCAGCACCGGGCAGACCAACCGGCTCCGCGCGCTGCTACTGGACTGCGACGACACCGACCGCCAGACCGCCCGCGGTGCGCTGGGCGAGGCCACCCTGGCCAGCCTGGCCCGGCGCCGGCCACCGCGCGAGGCCAGCCGAGCGCAGGCCGTGCCCCACGC
>JBOHFU010000795.1:0-2038 GCA_050699675.1 Pseudonocardiaceae bacterium | reverse complement strand
GGCTCACGCCGATGCGGCGGCCGAGCTCGTCGGTGATGGGTTGTCCGGTGATCGTCGAACCGAAGTCACCCTGCACCACATCGCCCATCCAGGCCGCAAACCGGGCCGGAACGGGCTCGTCGAGCCGCAGTTCCGCCCGCTTGGCCTCGATCACCGATGCGGGCGGTGGCGGGCTGCGTCCCTGGAGCTGGCCGAGCGGGGAGAAGGTCAGCGACGCCAGGGCGAACGCCAGGAACGTCGCGACCAGGCACAGCAGCACGTAGTTGGCCAGCCGACGTGCCAGAAAACCGGTCATCGCGAGCCCATCGTTTCACGTCAGAGGTCCGCGCACGCTACTACGGCGGCCCGTGTGGGGAGCGTCATCCGATGACGGAACGGAGGAAGCGGTGGGCGTAGGGTCACCGATCCATGGGGTCCATGAGACGATCAGGGATGCTGCGCGTAGGCGCGCTCGTCGCGAGTGCCATCGTGGTGCTTGCGGCCTGTGGTGGTGGCGGTGGTGCCGGTGACGGTCAGCGCCAGACCGGGTCAGCGTTCGCCGCCTGCGAGTCGAATCCGAACACCTGCAACTCCGCCGAGTCCGGCAAGGTGCAGCAGGGTGGCCAGCTCACCTACGTGATCGAAAAGAACATCGGGAACTGGAACCTGCTGTCCAGCGAGGGCAACGTGCTCGAGACCGGCTGGGTGCTCAAGGGACTGCTGCCTCCCGCGTTTATCACCCAGCCGGACCTCACGGTGACGATGAACGACGATCTGCTCGAGTCGGCCAAGGTGACCAACACCAACCCGCAGACCATCGTCTACAAGATCAGGCATAAAGCGGTGTGGTCGGACGGGACGCCGATCACCGCTGATGACTTCGTCTACAACTGGAAGGTCCAGAATGGGCGAGACTGCCCGAACTGCACTCCAGCCACTACCGCCGGCTTCGATCAGGTTCAATCGGTCGCCGGCTCGGACAACGGCAAGACGGTGACGGTGGCGCTGTCCAAGCCGTTCACCGACTGGAAGCAGATGTGGGGGAGCGGCTCACCGCTCTACCCGGCCCACATTGCCGCACAGCATGGGGACATCGACACTCCGGAGGGGCTGGCCGCGTCGTTCACCTGGTTTGGAACCACGGTGCCGAACTACTCCGGTGGACCCTTCCAGATCGACAACTTCAAGAACAACGAGTCGGTCACCCTGGTGCCCAACCCCAAGTGGTATGGGCAGGCCCCGAAGCTCGACCGGCTGATCTACCGGGTCATCACCGATGCGGCACAGGAACCGACGGCGCTGCAGAACCGGGAGGTCCAGGTCATCTACCCGCAGCCGCAGATCGACCTGGTGCAGCAGGTGCGCAACATTCCTGGCGTCTCTTCCTTCATCGGGCTCGGACTGAGTTGGGAGCACTTCGATCTCAACCTGAGCAACAGGTTCCTGGCCGACCCGGCACTGCGCACAGCCATGTTCACCGCGGTCGATCGGCAGGCCATCATCGACAAGACCGTGGGCCAGTTCACCGATAAGGTCCAACCGCTGAACAGTCACAACTTCGTTCCCCAGGAGAGCGGTTACGAGGATGTGGTCAGCGAGTCCGGTCAGGGTGTCGGCAACGTGGCACGCGCCAAAGAGATCCTCGCCGCGGCCGGCTACAAGATCGAAGGTGACCAGCTCCGGACACCGTTCGGGCGGGCGGTGCCGCCGATGCGGATTCGCTACACCGTCGGTAACCAGATCCGCCAGGCCGAGTGCGAGCTGTTCGCTCAGCAGGTGAAGCCCCTGGGCATCACCGTGCAGGTGGTGCCGACCGACGATCTCGGCGGCACGCTGTCCAAGAGGGACTTCGACATCGCGGTCTACGCCTGGGTTGCCACGCCCTTCCCCTACGCCAACGCGATGCAGCTCTGGGTCACCGGGCAGGGAAATAACTTCGGCAACTACAGCAACCCGAACGTCGACCGCCTGATCGCCGCAGCGATGAGCCAGACGGACGAGGCGCTGGCCAAGGAGATGCTCAACCAGGCGGACCGGCTGCTGACCAAGGATGCCTACG
>JBOHFU010000794.1:0-2039 GCA_050699675.1 Pseudonocardiaceae bacterium | reverse complement strand
GGCGCGCACCGCAAGCTCGACGCCAGCGGCGTGCCCGACCAGCCGCGCGGCCTGCACGGCGTCGGCCCAGGTAGCCGCCCGGCTGGCGCCCCACCAACCGGTGCGCTCCCACTGCCCGGCGAGCACGACACCCACGTGCAGCGGCTGGATCGGTAGCGCGCTGGTCAGCCGGGCGATCTCGGCGTCGGTTGGCCGCTGGTGCACCCCCACGTCCGGCAGCGGCGCGGCAGCGGTGCGCGGCTGCACGACCGGGGCGATTGCGTAGAGCAGCACGTCGCGCTGCCCCCGGGCGACGTTGCGGACCAAGGCGTCGAACAGGCCGGGCAGCAGCGTGGTAGACAGCTGGTCGCGGTCGGATTCCAGCGGGTTGAGCAGCGCAGTGGTGCGCCGCCGGGGATCGTTACCGGGCAGGCCGAAGGCGTCCCAGGTGGTGGCGGAGACGAACGGGCTGGGCAGCACTTCCACGTATCCCGCATCAGCCAAGGCCCGGGAGATCGTGCGGCGGCGGCGCTGCCGCACGGTGAGCCCGCGGCCAGGTGGTGCCGGCGGCAGCTCGGAGGGGATGGTGTCGTAGCCCTCCAGTCGCAGTACTTCCTCGACGAGGTCAGCGGGCTGGGTCAGGTCGGGCCGCCAGGACGGCGGGACGACGGTGACTGTGGTGGTGCCATTGGTGCCGCCGACTTCCACTGCGCAGCCGATCTGGGTCAGCCGGCGGACCGTGGCACCGTTCTCGTAGCGCCGGCCGGCTACTCGATCCGGCAGGTCGATCGGCATCGCCACCGGCGTTGGCCGCGTCAGTGTTCCGACGTCGGTGCGGCCCGGCTGGACCTCCCCGCCGCCGTAACGGGTCAGCAATGTCGCAGCGAGCTCGGCGGCCACCGGTGGCAAGGCAGGATCCACCCCGCGTTCAAAACGCCGGGCTGCCTCGCTGGGCAACTTGTGCCGCCGGGCGCTGCGGGCTACCGACGCCGGGTCCCAGGTCGCCGCCTCCAGCAGCAGGCTGGTGGTCTGCACACCGACTTCGGTGCTCTCTCCGCCCATCACGGCTGCCAGGGACACCGGCCCGCTGGTATCGCAGATCACCATGTCGTCCGGATCCAGCTCCCGGCTCACCCCGTCCAGTGTGGTGAGCTTCTCGCCCTCGATGGCCCGGCGGACGATGAGGTCACCGTTCAGCTTGGTGGCGTCGAAGGCATGCATCGGCTGACCGAGCTCAAGCATCACGTAGTTGGTGACGTCGACGGCCAGGGAGATCGGCCGCATCCCGGCCAGTTGCAACTTCCGGCGCATCCACCAGGGAGACGCGGCGGTCGGGTCCACGCCCGACACCTGGCGGACCACGAACCGGCGGCACCCGCGCTCGTCCTCGATGCGCACCGGCCAGGCCACGCTCGAGGTCTGCGGCACCTCCAGCCTGCCCGGGTCCCCATAGGGGGCCTCGAAGGCGATGGCCAGTTCGCGAGCCAGCCCACGCACCGACAGGCAGTACCCGCGGTCCGGGGTGATCGCCAACTCGATCACTGCATCATCCAGGCCGAGCAGCTCAACGGCGCTCGCCCCGGGAACGGCGGTGCCCGCCGGTAGCACCATGATCCCAGTGTGGTCGTCGCCGAGCCCGAGCTCGGCGGCCGAGCAGATCATCCCGTCGGAGGTCCGGCCGTAAGCGGTGCGTGTCGCGATCGCGACGTCACCCGGCAGTACCACCCCAGGCCGCGCCACCACCACCAGATCGCCCACGTCGAAGTTGGCGGCACCGCAGACGACCCCGCGTGGCGCCGGCTCGCCGTCGTCGACCAGGCAGTACCGGACGGCCTTCGCGAAGCCGGTCAGCTCCTCGATCTCCTGGACGCGGCCGACCACCAGCGGCCCGCTCACCGGCCCGAGTTGGTGCACCGCTTCGACTTCGAAGCCGGCCCGCACGAGGGCACCAGCAATATCCGCCACGGTCGGGGCGGCGGTGCCCTCGGGGAGCGCGACGTGATCGCGCAGCCATGACACCGGAACGCGCATCGGCTCAGACCTCCGTTCCGAACGCGCAG
>JBOHFU010000793.1:0-2041 GCA_050699675.1 Pseudonocardiaceae bacterium | reverse complement strand
AATCCACCCTCGGTGCGGCGCGCGAACTCAGCGACCAGCGGTGTGGTGGAGGACAGGTTTCCGGCGACCGAGATCACGACCGGCGCGTTGCGGCCCTGGCCGGCCCCGCCGGGCAGCGCGTACCAGGTGGTGCGGGTGTCCCCGGTGCCGGGGCCGTCGCTGGAGAAGCTGCTCCAGATCGGGATCTCGTCGCCACCCAGCCCAGGCGGTGGGGTGCCAACCGGGATGTTGGGCTCCGACTCGGGAACGCGGTCACCCTGAATATCGCCACGTTGCTCGTCCGCCCCGTCGGTGGATGCGGCGGAGCGGGGCGTGTTGAGTTCGAAGCCACGCCGCAGCGGGATGTCGGCGAGTAGCGCGCCCCGGAGCGGGATCAGCGCACCGGCGCTCCGATCGGGCTCGACGGACACGGCGTCGGTGAGATTGCAACTGCGTCCGGTGATATGGGCGATGTTGGCGGCGGCCATGCTGTAGCCGTCACGCTGCTTGTGCATTGCCTTGAACATCGCGCCGACCTCGGCGAGCACCAGCAGGCCGCAGAACACCGCCAGCGGGGCCGACCCGATCAGCAGCGCCCGCCGCTGCCTGTTGCCCCGGTCCGGTGGTGGTGGCGGCGGTGCGCCCGGCTCGTGTCGCAACCCCTCGATCACCGCGATCAACCCGGCCAGCGCGGCCGCCACGATCAGCAGCGTGCTCGCTTGAAAGCCGTTCACCGACGGGGGTTTGTCGAACCACGGCACCCCGTACTGCGAGACGTACCATGGTGCGTTGGGCCCGGTCGAGGACAGCGCCAGGATCACCAGCAGGCCGGACACGAACCACCACCGGTTGCGCGCCGAACGCAGTACGCCCGAGCTGGTGGCCAGCGCGGTGAGCGCGGCCAGCGCGGCGCCGATCGAGGCGAGCGCCCCGAAGTGGTGGGTCCATTTGGTCGGAGTCAGCGCCATGAGTACCAGCGAGACCCCCGCGGTGGCGATCAGCCGCCGGCTCGGACCCAGGCCGGCGCCCGGGATGCCGCCCCGGCGCAACAGCACCACCAGGCAGGTTCCCAGGCACAGCAGCAACAGGGCCACCGGGAAGCGGCGGGCCAGCGCCCCGTCCGGGGTGGGGCTGAACAGCCACTGGTAGCGGGTGGGTTCCTGGAACCAGGACATGCTGGGACCGATCTCGGTGCGAATCCGGGTGGCTTCCAGCACCCCTTTCAGCGTCTGGTCGGCAAAGATCACCACAAGAACCAGCAACCCGGCACCGATGATCGGCCCGAGCACGGCGGGTCGACCGGCGACGGAGGCGTGCTGGCGCAGCAGTCGCACCAGCGGTCGCACCGCCACCAGGAACGGTGCGACCGCGATGAAACCGGTCGGTGTCGCGGCGACGGTGAAGGCTGCGGCGAGCAGGCCAAGCGCCAGTGGCAACACCCGGCGGGTGGCCACCGCGCGCTCCACCGCGCACAGCGCGAGCAGCGAGCCGATCGCGACCACCGGTTCCAGCCGCAGGCCGTTGTTGTAGGGCAGCCAGAAGGCCAGGAACACCGCGGCGGCGGCCCATCCGGCGGCAGCACTGCGGCGGACTTGCCGACCCAGCCGCGGCATCACCTCGCGGCTGATCAGCATCCAGCTGACCACACCCATGGCGAAGGAGGGCAGCCGCAACCACGGCGGAGCGGTGCTGATCTGCGCCCACAACGTGTACAGCTCGTAGGGCCAGCCGAAGGGCGCCTCGGGGACGTTGAGCCATCGGTAGTAATTGCCGACGTACCCCATGTCCAAACTGGTGCGGATCATCGTGAGGATGTAGCCGTCGTCGGAGGTGATCCCGCCGATGACGACCCACACCGCTAGCACCGTGATCACCGTGGCGTCCCGCCCGGTGGGGCGCCACCAGCGCGACGGCAGCAGCCGGGGGGCCCGCCGGCTGATCCGCCCGTCCAGCCGATGCAGCAGGATCAGGCTGCTCAACACGGCCACCACGGCGAGCACCATCGCGGCGAGCTTGATCGGATGTGGGGTGGACTGGAAGCGGGTGTCCGCGGTGATCTGCA
>JBOHFU010000792.1:0-2060 GCA_050699675.1 Pseudonocardiaceae bacterium | reverse complement strand
CGGCGCGGCCGCGGGAGCTTCCTCGGTGACCTGTTCGGGTAGGCCGCTCGCCGGCACCGGATGAACCCGAAGATCTGTGACCGCTGCGGATGCCTGCTGGAACGGCCGCTGGTCTGCGACGAGTGCGGCCACCGGCATGCCTTGGCCCGCCAACCGCTGTTCTGCCTCACGGGTCCCAGCGGCACCGGCAAGTCCACCGTCGCCCGCGCGCTGCTGCCGCGGCTGTCCGGCCGCATCGTGGTCCTCGAGCAGGACGTGCTGTGGCTTCCTGAGCTGAGTGATCCCACCGGCGAGCACCGGCTGTTCCGCTCGACGTGGCTGCGGCTGGCCGCGATGATCGGGTGCAGCGGGCGGCCGGTGCTGCTCTGCGGCACTGTGGTCCCCCCTGAGCTCGAACCGTTGCCCGAACGCGCGCTGTTCAGCGCCGTGCACTATCTGGCGCTGACCTGCCGGCCCGACGTGCTGGCGCAGCGGCTTCGCGCCAGGCCCCGGTGGCGGGAGTGGGACGAGCCCAGGATCGCCGAGACGCTCGACTACGCCTCATGGCTTGCCGCCAGCGCGGCGACGCTGAACCCACCGGTGGCGCTGTTGGACACCACCGACCGCAGCGTCGAAGCCACCGCACAGGACGTCTGCAGCTGGCTCGCGCAGCTCACATCATGAGCTCCTTTGGTGGGAGGTACCCACTTACCCACCGCGCGGTAGGATGGCGAGGATCTCAGCCGGAGGAGGTGGCGGGTGAGCGCCGCTCATGGGTTCGAACCGATCGCGGAGGTCACCGCCGACGATCGCGGGCGCCTCGCCGTCGGCCGCGCCGGGGTACGCGGCAACGACCGTTTCCTGGTCTCCACCCGACCGACGGGCGAGATCTTGCTGACGCCGGTGGCCAGCGTCCCGAAGCGGGAGCTGCTGGTGTGGGAAGATGACGAGCTGCGAGCCTCCCTGCTACGCGGGCTCGCCGACGCGGCGCAGGGCCGCGTGGCACGGCGCGACGATCTGCTGGACGCTGACGACGGCGAATGAGCGCGCCGCCGTTCGAGTTGGTGTTCACCCGCGAAGCACAAGCAGTGCTCGAAGCCATGGCCAAGCCGGCGTACCGGGCCAAGAACGCCAAGGCCCGAAAGGCCCTGCGGCTGCTGCGCGACGTGGGTCCGAGCCATCCGGGCCTGAACTCCCATAAGTACCACTCGCTGACGGGGCCCAACGGTGAGGATGTCTGGGAGTCCTACGTGGAGAACCGTACTCTCGGCGCCTGGCGGATCTGGTGGGTCTACGGGCACGGCCCGGACACGATCACGATCGTCACCCTCGGCCCACACCCCTGAGCTGCACCGGTTCACCAGAACGATGACGGCCAAGGTCATCACGTGGCGCTCGATGTGTGGGGTCGGGCGATCGGCGTGCACAATGGCGACGTGGCGCGTTTGGCGACACGCCGGATCGCGCGCTGTCCAGGCGCCTACGACCACCACTGATGAGGAGCGATGACTGACCACGAGCCCATGATGGACGTCGCGTGCAGTGAACCGGAGTTGTCCGAGGAACTTCGAGATGCGCTCGCGTTGCTGCGTGACCGCAGCGACCACGACGAATTCCGCACGCTGGTCGATGACGTGCTCACCGGCCGGTGCAGCCTCCTCGAAGCATCCGGCACGGCAGCGTTCAGTGACGTGGTCTTCGCGCGGATCGCGCAGGAGTTCACTGAGATGACCGAGGACGAGAAGCGGAGTCTTACCGGGCACGTCGAGTCATCCGGCGAAGCAACCTCCTGCGGTATCCCCTGCGCCGGCTGCCCCGGCATCTGCGCGACTCCGGACGCCGGTCGGTCCTGACGGCTCGACCTCACGGTCCAGATCGGCAGCAGGTACTTCTGCTGTCCGGTAAAGCCGGCCGCATGCCGTGGTGGCCATTGCCGTGGAGGATCCGGACCGACACACCGCACCGGCTGGGACGGACTGTCGGGGGTCCGGACTAGCGTGCGTCCCGTCGTGAACGAGAGGGGCGCCCATGTCTGTCTGCCTGTCCGCCGAACACCCTCGGGCCGAGGTGGCCGAGGTGCT
>JBOHFU010000791.1:0-2064 GCA_050699675.1 Pseudonocardiaceae bacterium | reverse complement strand
CGCCCGACGGGATATTGCGCGATACGTCGAAGTCCGATACAATACTCAACGTCTCCACTCAGGACTCGGCTACAAGACCCCACGCGAGGTCCACGACGAGTTCCTGAACCGGCAGCAAACAGCGTGAAATAGCCACCAAGACAGCTGTCCGGAAACCGCGGGGCCCATCAACCGACGCCGACGACGTCCACCGGCTGATCGAGCACCTCGGGGCCGCCCCGGCAGCGGTGTTCGGCACCAGCTCCGGTGCCGTGGTTGCCCTGACCGTCTTGGCTCGCCATCCGTCAGCCGTGTGCGCGCTTGCCGCCTACGAACCCGCGGCGGTCTGGCTGCTTCCCGACGGCCAGAGCTGGCTGGACTTCATCGGCCGCCTTTACGATCTCTATCGCAACCGAGGGGTCGTGCCGGCCCTCGCCGAGTTCCGCGAGCACGTGCTGACTGCCGACGACCGGCAGTTCCTGGCCCAGTCGGTCGACCCCGGCAGTGGTGAACACTTGCACGCCAACGCCACCTACTGGTTCGAGCGCGAGCTGCTGCAATACTCCGCCGCCGAGCTTGACCTCGACGCCCTCGCCCACCATGCCCAGCGGATTGTGCTGCTCGCCGGGGAGGACTCCCGCGGCTACCCTGCCTACCAAGTCAACGTCGAGCTCGGCCAGGTACTCGAACGAGCCATCATCGAGACTCCCGGCGGCCATGCGGCCGCCGGCACCCACCCCGCCGAGTTCGGCCGCACGTTGCAGCACGCTCTGCGCACCTGTGGTGCCGACGATCCTCGGCCGGGGTCGGATGGAATCCCGGTGCGGCGATGATCCCCCCACAGAGATCCGAAGCCCTGGTCGAGACCCCCAGGGCACCCCGGTACCTCAAACAGTTGTGCAAGCACTTCGCTCACGAGGCCGAGGCGCGTCCCGGCCGAGTGCGCATCGAGTACAACGAGGAACACGGGTTCGCCGACTTCGGGTGGGTGGGCAGCTGCACCATGCACGCACGACCGGAGGGTCTTCAGCTTCGCGCTGCGGCCCGAGACCCCATCAGACTCCTGCTGGTCGAACGCGTCATGGCTAACCACCTCGAACGATTCGGCCGCCGCGACGGACTGCTCGTGCGCTGGAGCCGGACCTCACGCAGCTGACCTCTCACGGCGCGCCACGCGGCCAGTGGATCCCGTTCTGCTATCCGCTGACCGGCGGCCCTGCTGCGGATATGCCCCGTGGCTGGGACCAGATCCCCGGCACTGGGGGATGCAACCAGGAGGCATGCGCGGGACGCTCCGGCGGGCAGCCACCGCCTGCCTCTCGCGGATACCGTCGACACGGACGCGTGATCGGCTCGTTGCACCAGACAATACCTAGCAGTACTATGCATCCTACTTCTAGGGTATGGAACGGGGTGAGGTCTGGTGAAGGTCGCCAAGGATCTGGTGGCCGCCTCGGCGACACCGATGGTGCTCGGCATCCTGGCCGAGGGGCAGAGCTACGGCTACGCCATCCTCAGGCGGATCAACGAGCTGTCCGGTGGCGAGCTGGACTGGACCGAGGGACTGCTTTACCCGTTGCTGCACCGGCTTGAGCGCCTGGGCTCTGTGGAGTCGAGCTGGCAGTCGGTCACTGGACAGCGGCGGCGCAAGTACTACCGCATCACCGACAAGGGCCTGGCTGAGCTTGCCGAGCAACGCCGCCAGTGGGACACGGTCGTGGACGCGCTCAAGGAGATCTGGCTCGGTCCCGGCGATGTCAGGCCGTTGACAGCGATCCCGCTGGCGGGCAAGGCATGACAGCGCTAGAGGGTCAGGAGGAGTTGGAGGCGCAGTTCGCGCAGTGGCGTGCCTACCTACAGCGCCGCCGAGAGTTGCAGCCCTCCGACGCCGACGAGCTCGAAGACCATCTCCGCGGTTGCGTCGACGAGCTCGTCGCGGTCGGCCTGCGCGCCGACGAGGCGTTCCTGGTCGCGGTCAAACGCATGGGTAGCCTGGACGACTTGTCCCGCGAGTTCGCCCGGGAGCATTCGGAACGGCTGTGGAAGCAACTGGTGCTGACCGGCCAGACCGACAGCCCGGTGGCG
>JBOHFU010000790.1:0-2069 GCA_050699675.1 Pseudonocardiaceae bacterium | reverse complement strand
CCTTCAGTGCCTCGAACATTCGCGCGTATAGCTCGAGCTCTTGTGGTCTGTTGACCTCGATGCTTGCCGTGGGTGTCTCTAAGGCGACAAGGGTGTCATCGAAGATCCAGAATCCGGTGGAACCGACCGCAACGCGTTCGGTCATCAGCGGAACGATGCCGAGTGAGATGTTGGGCAGTGACATCAAAGCTAGCAGGCGGTCCAACTGGCCGAATTGGGTTTCAGCCGTGCCGAACCAGGTGCGTAAGGCATGTTCTTCGAGCACGGTAATGAACCGCTTGCCGCCACGATAGATCACCCGTTGCCGCTCCAGGCGGGTGGCGACTGCTTCTTCAAGGTCGTTTGGCGCGTCAAGGAATCTGGTCCAGAACGACAACATCGCCGAGCAGTATTCGGCGGTTTGAAACAGACCGGGTATTACGTTGTGCTCGTATATCCGAAACAGCTTTGTGTGCTCGTACAAGGTGTGAGTGTGAGCGCCGAGCACCCGCTTCATTCCCGCCCGGCTTTGTCGCCGAAATTCGAGGTACGCGGACTCGGCAGCGCGCAGCGTAGCGACCAAATCGGGTACTTGGTCATCGGCGCCACAGGTACGACACCAAGCGCGTATGTCCTTGTCGCTTGGTGCCTGCACGCCGTGCTCGATTTTGCTCACGCGCGTGTAGTGCTGGCCGGTCGCTATCGCCAGCGCCCTAGCCGTGAGGTCCGCGTCCTTGCGTAGCTCACGCAGGCGGACACCCAACGCTTCTTGCGCCTGCTTGGCCGAGCTAGACGGGCTTGTAATCACTGTGAGCTATCGACAGCGTCCACACAGCGTCGAAGGCCGAGCGGCAGAGTCGGATGTCGGCGGGATCGGTGGACGTGATCTTGTCCGTGTCCAAACCGTTCCCCGCGTAGATCAGGAAGACGATCAGGCGGTCATCGAGCAGGTAGAAGTCGTTTCCAGGAAGTGCGACCGATGAGACAAGGCGGCGAGGAACCCATCGGATGTCTTCGCCCGCATCGACCATCGGGTGGGCGATGCTGTACGACCAGCGTTGGTAATCGCTGAGCGGTTCGGAGACAATCCGTGCGCGGCGCACCGTCTTCCCGGCCTTTACATGGTCGCGCAGCATGGAGCACCAGCCTTGAAGCCATTCGAGGTCATCAGGCTCCCCCAGCTGCCCATTTGGCCATGTAAGGGAGTTCTACCGTTGTCCCGTACGCGTCGCGGGTTTCCAGGTGGATGGAATCCCGTTCGAAGCCAGACAGGAGAGTGTCGAACTTCTCATCGGTTATCGAGGCCACGGTCTCCCTGCCTAAAGAACTGGACCACTCTGTCTGGAGTCTCCACACACCCCTCCCCGGCGGGGATGTCCATCTGAGCGAGCGCCTCTGGGTCCGTCACGACCCAGCCCTGCACGACCCAGGAGGACCGATCCGTGCGATACACGGTGGTGAGCCAGTTGGGTTGGACTCCGGGTCCTTGCCGATGAACATGAGACGCATGGTGGGCTCCCCTGCCTGATAGTTGCGATATATTGCGTCCAGCCCATCCTCGCCTAGCAGGTCCATTCCGCCAAGGATCCTGCACCGTGTGTGTATCATGATAGGCCGCAACATGCCGCAACTTCCTTCCAGCGCGGCCAGTCGCTGCCCTAGCCTCAGTGCCCATGACAACCCGGGGTCATGACGGCCTCCGCCTGTACCGGCCCGGCCTGCGCTGCTCCCACCTCCGGGGCATTGACCGACCCAGGGGCATTGTGATTGAAGTCGAGGTCGGGGCGCGGTTGGTCATTTTTTCGGGTAACGGGGAAAGACGGCGGTGAGCCGCTCTGTCCATGCGACCTTGTACCAGGTTTTCGATGGGGAGCTATCCGAACTGCTCGATACGGTGTTGGCCGGTGAGGTCGTCGCCGATCGGGATACCGCTGAACGCTTGGTCCGCACGGTCGGTGTGCTGGTGTATCTGCACGGACGGCACCCCATCGATGCGCACGGCCGGTGTGCGTTGTGTCGGCCGCCGCGCCGCTGGTGGCGGGTATGGCCGAAACGATCCATGTGCTCAGTCCATGTGGCCTTGAGTTTTT
>JBOHFU010000789.1:0-2069 GCA_050699675.1 Pseudonocardiaceae bacterium | reverse complement strand
GAGGCCGCATCGCTGGTCGAATCGGCAATGCTGTTGCGCTGGCGAGCGCCCGAGCTGGCGCTGCTGCTGGCCGACCGGGCTGTGACCGCCGCACAGGATGACCAGCTGGCGGTCCTGCGGGCAGACCACCTTGCGGTTTTTGCGCTCAACCGCCTCGGCCGGCACTGGGAAGCGGCTCACCGACTGTTTCCAGCGATCTGGGATGATCACACACCTGCTGGACTGCGGCACGAGCTGCACGTGGAGCTGGCGCACTGCGCGGCCGCGCTCGGTGAACCTGCCACCGCCCTCGGGGCGGTGCGCGCGGTGCTGGCGGCAGGGGACGACGTTGCCCCGGCGCTGAGGGGCACCGCACTCATCGCCGCTGCCGAGGCGTCGGGCGCGCTGGGCCGGGGAGATCTCTTCACCCCCGCACTCGACGAGGCCGACGAGCTCTATCGGGAGGACCCATCCCTCGACCGCGATACTGCGCTGCTGTTGCGAGCTACCGCGCGGGCTGCCGACGCGGCGCGCCACCGTCGGTGTGGTACGACTGCAGAGGCCGAGGCGCAGGCCAGGGCTGGCCGCGAACTGTTGTCCGGTCTGGCTGATCCCGAGCACGACAGCGGTGAGGTCAGCGCGCGACTGACGCTTGAGATTGTGCTGGCCCTGCTCGACCGTGACGAGGGCGAGGCCGCGACCCAGGAGGTGCGGCCGCTGCTGCGCCGTCCGGTGCGCGCCGCGGCGGCCGGTGCGGTCGGCAGGCTGCGGCTGGCACTGGCTACCCGGGTGCACCTCGCCGAAGGCCGTCACGAGCCGGCGCTGACTCTGCTCGCCGACGCGGTTGAGGGTGCCCAGCGCCATGGGGTGGACGCAGTTCTCGCCGAATGCCTCGAGGGCCTGTCTCACGTGCATGAGGCGCGGGGCGAGTTCGCCGACGCCTTGCACTGCGTGCGCGCCGCCCGAGCAGCCGAGGGTCGCCACCGCCGCAACGTGGAAGCTGCGCGGTCCACGCTGCTCGAGCAGTGCGGGTCTGTGCGCCGCGAGGTAGCAGGTCTGGTCGACCAGGTCGCCGCCCTACTCGGCAATACCGGGACCGGGTGCGCCGGGTCTGACCCGGACGTCGGTTTGCTGAGTGCGGAGATCACCGCAGAGGTCGCGCCGCACCGGGCCTCCGAGCCGAAGACTCTGGAGGTGGAGATCCCGGAGGCGCAGACTCCGGAGGCCGAATCCCCGGAGGCCGAATCCCCTGAGGTGGAAACCCCGGAGGTCGAATCCGCTGAGGCAGAGACCCCGCAGGCGGAGACCCCCGCGCCGTCCGCTCCAGCGTTGATGCAGCCCGTGCCGCGCATCTCCCGAGTCACGACAACCGCGCCCCCGCAAGAGCCGGCTAATCCGGCGGCAGCGGACCCGGTCGTCAAGGACGCTGGACCCGCATCCCAGGAACAGGCCGACCTGCTGCCCACCGAGTCGCCGACCGGCCTCACCCCATGGCAGTCCGGGGCACGTCACCGCCGCGGCGCTGGCACCCTGGTGTGCGTGAGCGACCTGCTGCCCGCGTCGGCGTTGTCGGCAGGACGCTCCGGCCGGCGCCGCGCCGAGGAACCCGCCGAGGAGCGTCCTGAAGGAGCACCCACTGCCGAGATGAGCCGGATCGGCGACAGTGGGCCCGAGGAGGGCAGCGCTGGCAGTCGACAGGCTGAGGACCGTCCGAACGTGCCGTCGGCCCCAGCGGTCAGCTACCCACTGCTGGTCCGGCCGGCATCGGGTTCGTCGACCGCCATGGAACGCGAGCCCGCCGATGCTGGGCCACCAGAGGAGGCTGAGGAGCCCCCGTCGACCCGGCGGGAATTCTCAGCATCTGGACCGCCGCCGGCCCCGACACCGCGGGCGATGGAATGGGAACCTGGGAGTGCTGGCTCAGCAGGCGAAGGAGAGCCCCCGCAGATGGGTCTCGGCGATTTGCTGGCCGAGGCGCTTGCCGCATACCAGGAAAGCCGTGGCGTCCGCGCTGACGACGCCAGTTCCACCGGACCGCGCGGCGATGATGGTGGCACCGCCGCTGGCGTCAGGAATAGCCGCGACGCGCC
>JBOHFU010000788.1:0-2072 GCA_050699675.1 Pseudonocardiaceae bacterium | reverse complement strand
GGGACTCGGTACGACGATTGCTCAGCTCGGAGCCGATGGCCTCACCGGGTGCTGCCTGCCTAGCCCTCGCTTGGCGCCACCGCCACCGCATCCTCGGCCTGTAGCCGGCCAAACCGAAGAAGGAGCGAGAAGCCCTGAACAGGCGACTCACCGACAGCGAACAGCAGTGGCTATGGGTCCGGAACCACTTCCGGGAGCACCAATACGAACTCGCCGTCGCCGCGGCCGGCGACTTCCCCGGATCGGCCGCGGTTGAGGGAACGCCGCTGCTAGGCACGCCTCGCTGGCTGCCGGATGCACCGATCGCGCTAGACCACATTGAGTTGCAGTACACGCGTGACGCGGCATTCGGCGGCATCACGGGCACCGAGCCCGTCGTTCAGCGGCTGCTGCCCGTCCGAGCCAACGGTACGAGGTACCGCAGCTACTCTGAAGCCGTCGCCGCACTCGCTGCGCCCGGCATCTTCGAGAACCGCTGCACGTACCGTCTCCTGCACGCAGACCTGCACTCGAGCCCGCACATGGTGTTCGGCCGCGGTACCTACTGCGACGGCACCGACGTGGGCGATGCCGCCGCGCACGAGTTCACCGCAGCGACACTCGCCGAGATCACCACGCAGGATCTCCGCGCCGCGATCGGCGACCCCTGCGACCCGGCCCGCCGCCCGGTGAACGTCGCCCTGAGCACGCTCACCCTGCGCCACGACCGAGTGACAGGCGCGGCGACGTTTCCGCTGCACCGCCGCGACGGCGCCACCGTCGGCCACGCCGGGGGTATGTATCAGGTCCTGCCGGTCGGCATCTTCCAACCGGCCGGCGAACAACCGTGGAACACCGGCAACGACTTCTCCCTGTGGCGCTGCATCGTCCGCGAACTCGCCGAGGAACTGCGCGGGCAAGCCGAGGACTACGAGACCCACCGCGGACCGATCGATTACCACGCCTGGCCATTCGCCGACCACCTGACCCGAGCCCTCGACACCGCACAGCTCCGCGCGTTCTGCCTGGGTATCGGGGTCGATCCGCTCACCTTCGCCACCGACATCCTGACCGTCGTCACCATCGACGCACCGCTGTACGACGAGCTGTTCGGTCAGATCGCCGACACCAATGCCGAGGGATCGATCCTCCCCGCCGTGCCATTCACCGCGCCGACCGTGGAGCAGTACGCGAGCAATGAGCCCACCCAAGCCGCAGGCGCTGGCCTGCTGCGGCTCGCGTGGCGACACCACCGGCTCCTGCTCGACTGACCACGCCACAAGTGCGGCTTGTACAGCTACCGCTTGTTAGCCTGCAGGCACGTCTAGCAGCGACGCTCCTCCCATGCCCGGCCGGACCCAGCCGCCCAAGGGCCGCAGCCGCCGGCACCTGCCGCTCGTGCATCCCCATACCCAGCCAGAGGACGTCTCGATGAACTGTCACGAGCTGCAGATCCTCGACAAGCTCACTAGAGACTTCGCCCACCTGCTGGTCGGGCTCGTCGGCCTGTTCGCCAAGCTCGACCGGCGCGACCGATGAGCTTGTGGTACCTGCGTTCGATGGCCGACCACGACACCCACCGGGGCACGATGGGCCGGGGTGGCCTGGTGACCGCCGAGTGCGGTATCCAGTTCACGCCACCAGCGTTCGCCTTCAGTGGCAGGGAGCTGCCCGGCAAGCCAGCCGATCCTGACCAGATCTGCCCGCGATGCCAGCTCGCCGAGGGCGCCCGGTGAGACCCGTGCCGACTCGATAACCGGTACAAGGATGCTGACTTATCGCTGTAGGTGGCGGCGGGCTAGTTGGGTGCGGGTGTTGATCCCCAGTTTTTGGAAGATGTGGGCCAGGTGGGTTCCCACCGTTCGGCGGGAGATGAACAGGCGGTCTCCGATCTGGCGGTTGGTCAGGCCCTCGGCCGCCAGCCGCGCGACGCCCAGTTCGCTGTCGGTCAAGCTCTCCCAACCCATCGACGGTCTGGGCACGCGCCCCGCCCGCCGGCGCCGGACGCCCAGCGCTCGCAGCGCCGCTTCCACCCGGGAAGCCGCCCGTTGTGCGCCGGTCCGCAGGTAGAAGTCCAGGGCGTGGTCCAAGAC
>JBOHFU010000787.1:0-2082 GCA_050699675.1 Pseudonocardiaceae bacterium | reverse complement strand
CGGCCATGGAGCTGCACGAACTGGGCGATGCCCGCCGATCCCGAGACCTCGGCCACCCCGCAGCGAGGCAGTGCAGCGCCGAGAATCTGCCGGGACATCACGCCGAGCTCGAGCAATGAGCGGTTGCGGTGCTTGCGCACCCCGAGGTTCACCTGAGCCAGCCCGGCCAGCCCATGGACAGTGTGCACGTCGAGCAGCAACCCGATCTCCACGCCGTAACCAGCAGCGAAGGGCACCGACTCCAGGAATGTGCGGCTCGCCGCATACTCGCCACCCAGCGGCTGCACCACCCCGGCCAGCTCGGGGCGCAGCGCGTTGAGCAGCGGTCGGGCCAGCAGCTCGGTGACCCGGCCGCCGCCAGTACCCGCCTCGACGCTGTCAATCCGGAGCGGACGCCGGTAGAAGCCCTTGACCAGCTGGACCTGGTGCCCCATCCGAAGATGGCGCTGATGGCGCAACAGCAACGGCCCGAGCAGCGCAGGCACGAACCCGACATCGAAGTCGACCAGGTCGGAATCGATGAACACGAGCACATCGCCCGAGGTGGCTGCCAAGGACCGCCAGAGCACCTCACCCTTGCCCGGCCACGGCTCCAGCTCGGGCAGCACATCACTGCGGTGCACTACCCGGGCGCCGGCCTCGCGGGCCACCTCGACGGTCCGGTCGCGTGAACCAGAGTCCATCACCACCAGCTCGTCGACCAACCACCCGACCAACGGCCGTAGTTCACCGACCAGCGCGCCGACCGTCGCCTCCTCGTTCAGCGCGGGTAACACCACGCTGACGGTCCGGCCCTGCTTGGCCGCCACGAGCTCCTCAACGGTCCACGGCACGCTGTGCACGGTGGCCCGGCCGAACCACCGCCGGGTCTGCGGAAGCAGCGCTGGTCCCCTCATGACGACCCCCTCATGGCGGTCCCTGCACGGTCAGGCCCCGGATAGGGCGCGCCGGAGGTCGGGTTCCGGCGATCGCGGCCACCATCTCCAGCACGCGGCGGGTCTGTCGCACCTGGTGAACCCGGAACACCCGGATGCTGGCCCAGGCGGCGATCGCGGTGGCCGCGAGGATGCCATCCATCCGGTCGTCCATGGCGTCGAGGGTCTCCCCGAAGTCCTTATGGGACAGCGTCATGAGCACCGGCCACCCGGTAGCGACCAAGTCGTCGCTACGGCGCAGTAGCTCCAGGCCGTGCCAGGTGTCCATGCCGACGTCGTGCGTGGGATCGATCAGGATCGCCTCCTTCGGGACGCCGAGCCCGACCAGCGTTGTGGCCTGCACAGTCAGATCGTCGACGACGTCGTTGCCGGTGATTCGGTGTGGCCGGCACACCACTCCGCACCCGCGCTCGGCGGCGACCTCGGCGAGCTCGAGATCGGCACCCACTCCGCTGAGGATGTCGGCTCCCGCCACGAGCACTGGCCGCGCCACGTCGCGCCGCCAGGCCTGGACACTGATCAGAAGCTCGGGGTAGCGCTCACGGACGGCAGCCACGAACGGCACCACCCGGCGGGTGTCCTCAGCCGCCCCGATGTCCACGATATCGGCACCCTCGTGCACAGCGCTGTCCACTGCGGCCATCGCGACCTGGTCGGGGGGAGAGTCGGGGTAAGTGACACCGCGATCGGAGCACGGGTCCGGGGCCCACGTGACAATGGCCATCACCGCCGCCCGGTCGGCGGGCAATCCCCGAGCCCCGAACCGCACCGTGGGCACTGGTTGGCCGGCTCCGGGAGTCATCCGGCACCCGCCTGCGGTGCGGTCTCGACGTCGATGGTGACGATCAGCGCCGGCCCGCAGCAGACGCGAACGCGCCACCCGCTCAATGCGCGTCCTGCCAGGCCTGGTAGGACGCGCCGACCAGCCGCACCACCTCGTCAACGTCGTCGGTGACGTGCAGCAGGGCAAGCTCAGCCTCGGTGATCTTGCCCTGTGCCACCACGGTGTCGGCGAGCCATGAGTGCAGCCCGCCCCAGTAGGCTCGTCCGAGCAGGACGACGGGGAACTTGGTGACTTTCTTGTTCTGCACCAGGGTGAGCGCCTCGAACAACTCATCCAGGGTGCCGAATCCGCCGGGCAGGCAGA
>JBOHFU010000786.1:0-2083 GCA_050699675.1 Pseudonocardiaceae bacterium | reverse complement strand
AAGCGGAGATGCGCCAGCACCGGGACCGGAAGAAGGCTCAACTGCTCCACCGGGGCGCGACATGCAAGCAGGCCACCGGGGAGCAGACCGAGGACCATCTCGAACAGGACTTGCGGGATGCCTGCGCATATCGCGACCGCATGCACGCCATCGTGCACGGCACCGAGCCCGGCGACGACGGGGGACACTGGCCGGCGCAGAGCCGGATCGACGAGAACCGCCGATGGGAGTCCCTCAAGGACTGGGGAATCTACCTGGGTGCCGCAGTCGCCGAAGTCGGCCTGAACTACACCGCGTTCCAGCTGATGGGCAGTTCATTGCAGGAGACGGCGGTGCTGGCGGCGTCCATCATCCTGGTCAACGTCCTGCTTCCCAAACAGCTCGGCGAGCTGGTTACCCGAGTTCGCCGGGGTCGGCGTGGCCGGGGTGTTCTGGTCGCCGGCCTGGTGGGCGGGGCCGCCCTATGGGTGGGCGTGTCATTGTTCGTGGCGCAGATCCGCACGGCCTACCTGCTGCTGCCCAGCGCTTCCGCGGCGCAGACCGGGGGGACGTCCCTGCTTGAACGCGCTGGCATCGGCCCGGTCACGCTCACGGTTGGTTGGCTACTGGTCGTGCTCGCCGTCGGGACAGTCGTCCTGATCCGCAGTGCAACCAGATACAACCCGTACCTGAAGAACCTGCGCGCAGCTCGGGTCCGGGTGGACAAGCTCCGGGCCGCCCTGGTGGCCACCCATGGTGCGGTGGTTGCGGCGCGTTTGGACGCCGAACGCGCGCGTGAATCGGAAGCCGATCTCGCCGAACAATGGGCGGGCAAGCGAGCCGAACAGGATGGTCTCGCCGTCGAGCTCAAGCACCATTACCAGCACTACCTGGCCCGCGACCTGGCCAGCCCCACGGTGACCGATGGCGTCGAGATCGCCGCCGGCCGCGCGTCTCGGCCGGCTCAACCCAGCACCCAGAGCCCGGGGAGCTGAACGGTGAAGTCACCCTCCTTCGCTATCCCGCTCGTTCTCGGTCTGCTCCTACTCACCGGCTGCGGCGACAACAGGTCCAGTTCTGCACCGGGAGCGCTCGCCGTGATTGTGGGAGCGCACTCGAACATGGTGGCACCCAGTCTGTTGGACACCGTCAAGGCTGAGATCGAGACCGCAGCCGAACTCGGGTCACCCGCCACCGTCATTGTGGACGACGGCAGCCCCAGCGCGGCGGCTCCACTGTCGCTCAAGACCGGCAACGACAATCCCCTCTACCAGCAGGATCAGATCAATCAGCTCACGAACCTGATCGACCAGACTCGCGCCGACAATCCTGAGGTGGACCTGCTCGCCGCGATCAGCCTTGCGGCACGTTCGGTGACCGACGCGGTCGGGCCGAAGACCATCGTGGTGATCGACAGCGGCCTGCAGACCACCGGTGCCCTGCGATTCCAGGACTCCGATGGTGCGCTGCTCAATGCGAACCCCGACGAGGTGATCGAGCTTCTCCGACGCACCCAGCAGCTTCCCAACCTCACCGGGATGCGCGTCGTCTTCACCGGGCTCGGCGACACCGCGGCACCACAGCAGCCGCTGCCCTCGCCGGCCCGAGCCGTGCTGGTGGCACTCTGGACGAAGATCGTCGAATCCGCGGGTGGAAAGGCTGAGGTCAAGCAGGCTCCCCTGCCCAGCACCCGGACGATCGACGGACTGCCTCCAGTGACCATTGTGCCGGTAGCGGCGAAATCGATCGGACCCCTGCCGTCGATCACGGTGCTGCGGGACGGCACCGTGGGTTTCGTGCCTGATCAGGCTGTTTTTCGAGATTCCGCTCAGGCCCGCGCAGTCCTGGCTGACTACGCGAGGGAGATCACCAACGGGCGGCGGGCGCTGCTGACCGGAACCACCGCGTCGGCCGGCACATCGGAATACCGGCTGCGGCTGTCCCAGGAACGAGCCAACGCCGTCCGTGACCTCCTGATCAGCCTCGGTGCTCCGGCCGACCGGATCAGTACCCGAGGATTGGGCAGCGACTTTCCCGGATATGTGCCGGACCACGACCCCCAGGGAAACCTCAACCCGATCCCGGCGGCACAGAACCGGCAGGT
>JBOHFU010000785.1:0-2085 GCA_050699675.1 Pseudonocardiaceae bacterium | reverse complement strand
AACGGTCCGGCGGATCACGAGAACGAGTCCAGGAGGACGAGACCAGTGGCGAAGGCGAAGTTCCAGCGGACCAAGCCGCACGTCAACATCGGGACCATCGGTCACATCGACCACGGCAAGACCACGCTGACCGCGGCGATCACGAAGGTCCTGCACGACAAGTACCCGGACGTGAACGAGGCATCTGCGTTCGACATGATCGATAAGGCTCCCGAGGAGAAGCAGCGGGGCATCACGATCTCGATCGCGCACGTCGAGTACCAGACCGAGAAGCGACACTATGCTCACGTCGACTGTCCCGGGCACGCGGACTACATCAAGAACATGATCACCGGTGCGGCTCAGATGGACGGCGCCATCCTGGTGGTGGCCGCCACCGACGGCCCGATGCCACAGACCCGCGAGCACGTGCTGCTGGCCCGCCAGGTCGGCGTGCCCTACATCGTCGTCGCGCTGAACAAGGCCGACATGGTCGATGACGAGGAAATCATGGAACTCGTCGAGCTCGAGGTCCGCGAGCTGCTGTCCAGCCAGGAATATCCAGGCGACGACCTGCCGATCGTCCGGGTCTCGGCGCTCAAGGCGCTCGAGGGTGACGCCGAGTGGGGCAAGAAGCTCATGGAGCTGATGGACGCCGTGGACGAAAACATCCCGGAGCCGGTGCGCGAGACCGAGAAGCCGTTCCTGATGCCGATCGAGGATGTCTTCACCATCACCGGCCGCGGCACCGTGGTCACCGGCCGGATCGAGCGCGGCATCGTCAACGTGAACGAGGCGGTGGAGATCATCGGCATTAGGGATAAGGCGATGACGACCACCGTTACCGGCGTCGAGATGTTCCGCAAGCTGCTCGACCAGGGCCGAGCCGGCGACAACGTGGGCCTGCTGATTCGTGGCATCAAGCGCGAAGAGGTGGAACGCGGGCAGGTGGTCATCAAGCCTGGCACCAACACCCCGCACACCGAGTTCGAGGCGCAGGTCTACATCCTGTCCAAGGACGAGGGCGGTCGGCACACGCCGTTCTTCAACAATTATCGCCCGCAGTTCTACTTCCGCACTACCGACGTGACCGGTGTTGTGACGCTTCCCGAGGGCACCGAGATGGTCATGCCGGGCGACAACACCGAGATGTCGGTGGTACTCATCCAACCGATCGCGATGGACGAGAATCTGAAGTTCGCGATCCGCGAAGGTGGTCGCACCGTCGGTGCCGGCCGAGTAACAAAGATCATCAAGTGAGGAGGTCACCTGCCGGTGCCGCTAGGCACCGGCAGGTGACCCTCGTGAGTGGCGTTCGGTGCCATAACACTGTTACGCGCTCACGTGGGCGTAGCCCCAGATTTGGTCGGTACCCAAGCATCGCTTACCATGGAGCGGTTGCTCGGCAGGATCGGCCAGCTCGGTGAGTGTGACGAGTGTGACGAGTTGCCGGTCCGGTGATTTCGGCAGACTCCCAGCCAGGTGGTGTCCGGACAGCCTTCTGCGGATGGACGGCATGGCACCGGTCTGCCCGCCGAGCGCGACACACCCGACCGCGGGGACCGGGGACCGGGCGGATCCCGATCCGGGCCAGGCCCATACCACGAGACCCCAGTACCACGAGACCAGCGGCACGAAACTGACAGGACGGCAAGCCACCATGGCGGGACAGAAGATCCGCATCCGGCTCAAGGCCTACGACCATGAGGCGATCGACGCTTCCGCGCGCAAGATCGTCGAGACCGTGACGCGCACCGGCGCCCGGGTCGTCGGACCGGTGCCGCTGCCGACCGAGAAGAACGTGTACTGCGTCATCCGCTCACCGCACAAGTACAAGGACTCGCGGGAGCACTTCGAGATGCGCACGCACAAACGGCTGATCGACATCCTCGACCCGACGCCCAAGACGGTGGATGCGCTGATGCGCATCGACCTGCCGGCCAGCGTCGACGTCAACATTCAGTAAGGCCGGGAGATGACAGCGACTGATTCGGATCATCAGGGCAGTAGGGCCGTGCGGGGAATACTGGGCACCAAGCTCGGGATGACCCAGGTCTTCGACGAGAACAACAGGATAGTTCCGGTCACCGTGGTGGCTGCCGGGCC
>JBOHFU010000784.1:0-2087 GCA_050699675.1 Pseudonocardiaceae bacterium | reverse complement strand
GTGATCGTCGGGGTCGATGACGCCCACCTGCTCGATGAGCTGTCCGCAATGCTGGTCCACCAGCTGGTGCTGCGCCGGGCGGCGACGCTGGTGCTGACCTTGCGCACCGGCGAGACCGCGCCGGACGCGGTGACCGCACTATGGAAAGACGGGCACCTGCCTCGGATGGAACTGCAGCCACTGTCGGCGGCCGAGACCGCGACCTTGGCGGAGGCGGCGCTCGGTGGGCCCGTGGACACCGCCGCCGCCCGCCGGCTGTTCACCATCACCCAGGGCAACGCGCTGTATCTGCGGCAGCTGGTTGACGGCGAGCTGGAGTCCGCGCGGTTGCACCAGGTCGCCGGGGTGTGGCGGTGGTCGGGGGAGCTTGCACTCTCACCGGGGCTGGCCGAGCTGCTGTCGGCCCGGATCGGCCAACTGCCCGACGAGCAGCGAGACGTCGTGGAGGTGTTGGCCTTCGGCGAGCCGCTGGGCATACCACTGCTAGCGGACCTGACCGATGCCCTCGCGGTGGAGCAGGCCGAGGCGCGGGGTCTGGTGGAGGTGTACCCCAACGGGCGGCGGTTACAGGCCAGGCTGGCCC
The DNA here is from genome assembly GCA_050699675.1 of Pseudonocardiaceae bacterium. Taxonomy (GTDB): domain Bacteria; phylum Actinomycetota; class Actinomycetes; order Mycobacteriales; family Pseudonocardiaceae. The sequence continues at coordinate 1,504 of JBOHFU010000784.1, read as the reverse complement.
ACCCGCTCTACGGCGAGCTGCAACGGGCGCAGATGGGCCGGCTGCACGCTCGGCGGCTGCGCGGTCGCATCGCCTGCGCGCTGGCTGCTACCGGTGGGCGGCGGGCCGGTGACACCGTGCGCCGGGCGCTGTTGGTGATGGACTCCGATCTGCAACCCGATCCCGTGTTGCTCACCGACGCTGCTCGCCGCGCGACTGAGCTAGGCGATCTCGCGCTGGCCGAACGGGTCGCACGGGCCGCAGTGGCGGCTGGCGGCGGGTTCGAGCCGCGGCTGCTGCTGGGCAACGCGCTGCACTGGTTTGGCCGTGCAGCTGAGGCCGATGCCGAGCTGGCCCCACTCGTCGCTCTGGCCCGCACCGACTCCGAGCGAGCCGAAGCGGCCATTCCCCGAGTGGCCGCCCTATTCTTTACGCTCGGGCGTCCCATGGAGGCCGAGGCCATGCTCGACGCCGTCACGAGCGCCGTCTCCGAGAAGGCCGCCGCCCTGGAGCTGGCTGGTATGCATTCGGTTCTCGACGCCCTCCTCGGACGGACTATCCAGGCCGCTGACGCAGCCGCCGCGGTGCTTGCCCATCCGCAATGCTCCCCGCCCGCGGCGCAGCTGGCGACGTGGGGTCTCGCCGCAGCCTGCGCGGGCCGGGGCGGCCTCGACGGGCTTGGCGAGAGAGTGCAATGGATCGACGCCCGCGCCGATTCATTCGAGACTGGGCTGCACCAGGCGGCCGTCGTCGGGTCGTCGTGGGTGCGGGGGCTGCTCCTGGCCGGGCTGCTGGACCGGGCTGAGCACGCCGCGCAACGCTACCGTGAGCGCTGCCAGGATACCCCCGGTCCCGGGGATGTGATCACCAGCGCCATGTGCGCGACGGTGGCCCAGTCCCGCGGACAAGTCAAGACGGCGGCGCGGTGGTTCCGTCAGTCCTTTGCCGGGCAGGGGAGCGCGGATACCGCCGGCTGGGCGTACACGCTGCTCTTTGACCTCTCAGGCGCGCTGGGGATGGCTGGTGACGCGACGTCAGCACGTCAGGCCTTCCGGGACATGACGGCTACCTGGAATCCGGCGTTCGCATTCCTGGAACCGGAGGTGCTGCTCGCCCAGGCGTGGGTGGCCGCCGCCGGGGGCACCGTCACCGAGGCCGTCGCACTCGCCCGCCACGCAGCTGAGGTGGCCGGGTCCCAACACCAGCCCGCCGTGGAGGTGCTCGCGCTGCACACCGCGGTCTGTTTCGGTGACCGCACGGTGGCCGGCCGGCTCGCCGAGCTGGCCACCCAGGTTGACGGGCCCCGGGCCCCCGCCGCCGCGGCGCACGCCGCCGCCTTGGCCGCCGACGACGGCGCGGCGCTGCATGCCGCCTCGCTCCAACTCGAACAGATCGGTGCCCTGCTGCTGGCCGCCGATGCCTCCGCTCAGGCCGCCGGCGCATATACCCGCCATAACCTCCGGGGCTCCGCCCAGGCCGCCAGCACCCGCGCGCACCGGCTCGCCGACGCCTGCGAGGGCGCCCG
>JBOHFU010000783.1:0-2088 GCA_050699675.1 Pseudonocardiaceae bacterium | reverse complement strand
ACCACCCAGCGAGACCCCGCACGGGCCGGTGCGCTGGTACGGCCAAGCCCCGGCCCATCCGCTGGCCACCTGCCGGGAGATCGATATCTTCGCGGCGGTGCGCACTGCTGGGCAGGCCGCGCACGGGCCTCAAGGCAGGGGGCTGGGCTGATTGCTCGCATCGTCACTCCCTCCAGCGGAGCTCAGATCACCCGGTAGTCGCGGGGGTTAAACCGGGGGCCGAAGCGTGGACGGCGGAACCCGGAGGCCTCGACGTAGCGCACCGCCCGGTGCCGCTGCGGCATGTAGGGCGCGAGGACCTCAAGCATGCCTTCGTCGTCCAGCGGCCTGCCTAGCAGCGCGTAGCCGACGACGGATGGGATGTGGAAGTCGCCGATGCTCACCGCATCGGCGTCCGCCCAGGCCCTTTGGGCGACCTCGGCGGCCGTCCAGATCCCGATCCCCGGGACCTTGCACAGCAGGTCACGGCCGGCCTTCCCGCCCAGCGTCACCGCACCCTCCAACCGGTGCGCCACCGCAGCCGCCGCCAGCAAGGCCCGGCGCCTCGAGCGGTCCACCCCGGCGCGGTGCCACTCCCAATCGGGGATCCCGCGCACCGCCGCCGGACCGGGTGGCACCCGCAACTCGGCGGGACCCGGCGCCCGTTCACCGAAGCGCCAGCACAGCTCGCGCCAGGAGCGCCGAGCCTCGATACCGGTGACCTTCTGCTCCAGCACGGCGGGCACCAGCACGTCCCACACCCGGCGGGTGGCACCCAAGCGCAGGCCCGGCATCCGGCGCCGGACCTGCGCGATCAGCGGGTGATGCGAGACGAAGGTGCTGTCGTCATCGTCGGCACCGAGCAGCGCAGGCAGCCCGTCCAGCGCCCAGGAAGCGCCCGGTCCCCATCCGGTGGCGTGCACGGTGCCACCGTCATCACGGCGCAGCGCCAGGGTGGCCGCGCCCGCCGGGGTAGTGCCAGCACGCCAGATAGTGCCATCGGCATCCACCCGCATCGTGGGGTCACCCCGGCCGCGGCGCAGCGGAGCCAGCACCGCGCGGAGATCCAGCGGGTGCTCCGGCGTCAAGATTCGGTGCAACATCTCAGGGTTAATGCTTCGACCCTGCGAGCAGGTCTCAGGCATCGGCGGAGAAGCGGACGCTACCGTCGGGCAGCACGACGCCCGGCCAGACCCGCACGCCGTCCCGCAACTCACATCCCGCCCCCACCACCGCCCCATCGCCGACCACCGCGTCGCGCAGCACGGCACCCGCACCCACCTGTGCGCCTGCGCCCAGCACGCTGCGCTGCAGGTCCGCACCGGTAGCGACCCGCGCGCGGTCCATCAGCACCGAGCCGAACACCTGCGCACCCCGCTCCACCACGCAGCCCGCACCCACCACTGAACCACCTCCAACCCGCGCGTCGACGTGCACGTCAGCGCCGGGCAGCAGCAGCGCCTCCCCCACCGGCCCAGGCAGCTCAGGCGAGGGCACCAGCCCGCGCACCAGATCCGCGGACCCCCGCACGAAGGCCGCCGGAGTCCCCAGATCCAGCCAATACGAGTCGTCCACGTGCGCGTGCAGGCGAGCCCCTGCCGCGAGCAGCCCGGGAAAGGTCTCCCGCTCCACCGACACTGGGCGCCCAGCCGGGATCGAGTCGATCATCTCCCGGCGGAACACGTAGCAGCCGGCGTTGATCTGGTCGGTCGGGGGGGCGTCGGTCTTCTCCAGGAACCCGAGCACCCGGCCGTCGGCGGTGGTCGGCACGCAGCCGAAGGCCCGAGGATCGGGTACCCGCACGAGGTGCAGCGTCACGTCCGCCCGCGTGGTGCGGTGGGCTCGCACCACCTCGGCAGGGTCCAGACCGGACAGCACATCACCGTTGAACACGAGCACATCTGGCTCGCTCAGCGCAGGCGCAACGTTGCGGATCCCGCCCCCGGTGCCCAACGGCTCGTCCTCGACGACGTAGTCCAGCGCCAGGCCCAGCGCGGACCCGTCACCGAAATGAGCCGCGAACACTTCGGCACGGTACGACGTGCCCAGCACCACGTGCCGCACCCCGGCGGCGCGGATCCGGCCCAGCAGGTGGGTGAGAAACGGCAC
>JBOHFU010000782.1:0-2088 GCA_050699675.1 Pseudonocardiaceae bacterium | reverse complement strand
GCTCTTTTCGGTGAGCCCAACGTTGGGGCGACTGGCCTTAACGGGCACCGGTCGGTCACCGTGCGGTATCTCACCCCGCACTCGAAGTGGTCCATCCACTCCGCCTACCAGGACAACCTGCACATGCTCACGCTGTCCCGCGGCGGGCAGGCCATCTGGATGTCCGATGTGGACGCCACCAAGATCGGCGTCGTAGACAACGAGTGGATCGAAGCGATCAACCGCAACGGCATCGTGGTCGCGCGGGTGATCGTCAGCCATCGGATGCCCGAGGGCACCGTGTTCATGTACCACGCCCAGGAGCGCACCGTGGGCGTGCCACGCATCGAGAAAACCGGCAAGCGCGGTGGCATCCACAACGCGCTCACCCGGCTGATGATCAAGCCGTCGCACCTGATCGGCGGCTACGCCCAGCAGTCGTTCGCGCTGAACTACCACGGACCCACCGGCAACCAGCGCGACGAAGTCACCACCATCCGCCGCCGAAGCCAGGAGGTGGTCTACTGATGAAGATCATGGCACAGCTGGCCATGGTGATGAACCTGGACAAGTGCATCGGCTGCCACACCTGCAGCGTCACCTGCAAACAGGCGTGGACCAACCGGGGCGGCGTCGAGTACGCGTGGTTCAACAATGTGGAGACCAGACCCGGCCAGGGGTATCCGCGGCAATACCAGGACCAGCAGCGGTGGAAGGGCGGCTGGACGCTGACCAAGCGCGGCCGGCTAACGTTGCGCTCGGGCTCGCGGTTCAAACGGCTGCTGAACATCTTCGCCAATCCCGACCTGCCGACGGTGGCCGACTACTACGAGCCGTGGACTTACGACTACGACAACCTGCTGTCCGCACCACCGTCGGACACCACCCCGACGGCCCGGCCCACCTCACTGATCACCGGCGAGGACACCAAGGTCACCTGGGGTGCCAACTGGGATGACGACCTGGGCGGCGGTCCCGAGCAGATCGGCCGTGACCCGCTGCTGGCCAAGGTGTCCGACAAGGTGAAGCTGGAGTTCCAGCAGACCTTCATGTTCTACCTGCCGCGGATCTGCGAGCACTGCCTCAACCCGTCGTGTGCGGCGTCCTGCCCGTCCGGCGCGATCTACAAGCGCAGCGAGGACGGCATCGTGCTGGTCGACCAGGATCGTTGCCGGGGGTGGCGGCAGTGCGTCACCGGGTGCCCGTACAAGAAGATCTACTTCAACCACAAGACCGGCAAAGCCGAGAAGTGCACGTTCTGCTACCCGCGGGTGGAGGTGGGCATCCCCACGGTCTGCGCGGAGACCTGCGTCGGGCGGCTGCGCTACATCGGCGTGGTGTTCTACGACGCCGACGCGGTGCTGGCCGCGGCTTCGGTGCCCAACGAGAAGGACCTCTACCCGGCGCAGCTGGGTGTGTTCCTCAACCCGCACGACCCGCGGGTGGTGGCCGAGGCCGAGCGGGCCGGCATCTCCCAGGAGTGGGTCGAGGCGGCGCAGGCGTCTCCGATCTACAAGTTGATCGTGGACTACCAGGTGGCGCTGCCGCTGCACCCGGAGTACCGGACCATGCCGATGGTCTGGTACATCCCGCCGCTGTCTCCCGTGGTGGACGTGCTGTCGAGCACGGGGCATGACGGCGAGGATCCCGGCAACCTGTTCGGCGCGATCGACGCGCTGCGCATCCCCGTGGAGTACCTGGCCGAGCTGTTCACCGCGGGCGATGTCGGGCCGGTGCGCGCTTCGCTTCAGCGGCTGGCCGCGATGCGCGCCCACATGCGCCGGGTCAACCTCGGCGAGCCGGTCGACCCGGAGATCGCGGAGTCGGTGCGCCTGACGCCGGCCGAGATCGAGGCGATGTACCGGCTGCTGGCCATCGCCAAGTACGAGCACCGCTATGTCATCCCCAGCGCGGCCGGCTCCGATGCCCACCGGCTGGATGCCCTGGCCACCGGGTGCAGCCTGGACTCCGACGGTGGACCGGGCATGACCGCCTTCGATGTCATGGACGACAAGTTCCACCTGACGGAGCAACCGGCCGACGCCAACGGTGCCGCAGCACCGGCGGACAAGGGACGCCGGATCAACCTGCTCAACTGGGACGGCAAGA
>JBOHFU010000781.1:0-2090 GCA_050699675.1 Pseudonocardiaceae bacterium | reverse complement strand
TTCGGCAGTCACAGTCAGCTTCACGTCCGCCCGGCGCGGCTGGCTCAGCCAGGTCGACACCGAGGTGGCCAATACCGCGCCAGCCCCACCAGAACCAAGAGCCACTACCAGCACGTCGAGCACTCCACCCATCTCACCAGGCCGTACTGGCGTATGTGCCGTGCGCACCCGGCCACGGAGGGTGTCCTCATGCCTCAACCAATCACAAAGACCGGAGCACGTCGCCGTCCTCGGCGCTGATGCTCAGTTGCGGATCAGAGACGGACTGTGACTGCACGCGCTCATCTTGGTGGTTCCGTCCGTTTGGGGGGGACTGCGGGTGGTCGAAAGTCCCGTCAAGATCGAGCTAGTAGCCAGTCCTCCTGAGTTCCCCGCGGCCTGGATCAGCTCCGCCGCGCCGGTTGGAGTGGTCACGGGCCGGTGCCGTGGTCACATGGCCCCGACCGGGGTTTCCTGCGGGCACTGGCCGCGCTGGCCCGAGCGGCCGCCGAGATCGGTGAGGACGACGAGGCTCGGCGGTGCCGCAACTTCCTCGCGTGTTCAGCGCAGACTCATGTGCCCTCGTCGCGCTTACGCTCGGGACGTCGGGGACCGCCTTCCGGCCCGGCTGCGCAAGCTGACCCGCCGGTCGGTGGCGGACTACGAGGCCATCCGGGACACTTGGCCGCCGTGGAGGCGGGAAACCGGGGTCGCGTCCGTCCGGGATGCACACCCGAGTCGGTCACCCCACCGTGCCCCGGTCACGCCCCTCGGCCGCCGGGAGTGATTTTCAGGTCAGATACGCATCGTGACAGCGTAAGCGTCCATCGAGTATGGCTCACCAACCTGCTGTCCGTCTGCCTCCACCCAAGCGTGTGCGCGAAACGGCTCCATCCGAACGCCTGTGCACCATGTCGGCCATCGCCCATGAATGCGACCGAGAAAACACACTGCCAGCGATCGTGGAAGACAGCCTTCTCCGGCACAGATTAGGCTGGCGGAGACAACGTCATCGCGATCCGCGAGTGTTTCACTGTAATGAGCGGGGCGACTTCCCTTGCGTAGAGTTGTCAAAAATCGACGTATGATCGACGGTCTTAATCGTGCCATGAAACGCGCCGCAATCACAGCCCCGACGACTATGATTCGACGGCGCGGGGCCAACGGGCGTCGTTCGGGAAGGTGACCCGGCCGAGTCACTCCGCAACCAGCTTCGCTTCTCGAAGTTGCTCGACAAGATCCGCAAGATGTCTGACGACTTTGTTGAACTCCATCTCGTAGCTAGTTGACCAGTCTCGCCCGATCCCCTCGATTGTGTGGCCAGCCAGCAGTTCGCGAAGGGCGCGCGCGCCAGAACGGTTGAGCTGCCAATACTTTCCCGTCTTTTCGTTCAACAGAACCGCACCTTCGTCGGTCTCTGTCAAAGAAACGTACTTCTGAAGCTTCATGTCGTCACCAGCCCCCTTCATGAACTTACGCCGTGCACACGAGCCCAGTCCTCGCATGCAAGCGTTTCGTTCAGCGCGTCAGGATGTAGGTCAGGTGGTGTAGGGCCGTGCGCGGCCCTGCTTAAACAGGCGGCGTCGAGCATGCCCACCTCAGCGAGCACCGGATGCTCGCACATGTCCAGAATTCGTGATCGCGACCTACGTAGGCCTTGGGCCACTTCGGCGCCCGCATCGGCTTTAGTTCCCCTTGCGAGTAGCACCGCCGGGACCACATCCTTCATCGCTTCTTTGATCAGCGGTTTGAAGCGCCAGGGGTCAGACCTTTCTTCCAGCCGGGCGGACAGGCAGACCTCGACCACGTGGTCATCCAAGTAGGGGTACGCGGTCCGGACACCCGATCCGCGTAGCACCTGATCGGTCAACCGGGTGGCGTAGGCGGCCAGCCTTATGCCTTCGATGGAGGCATGTTGGCCCCGGGTCGGCGCGAGAGGCCCGAGTCGGGCGCTATCGAGGCCAGCCAAGAATGTCTGACTTTCTGCAAGGGCCTCGGCGGTAGCCCATGGAGGAAACCGGAATGCGGGAGCCCAGCCGCCGAGATAGTCGAGTTCACCGGGATCAAGTGATGCGGCCAGCTGTTCGCGTAACCATTGGCTGTACGGGCGG
>JBOHFU010000780.1:0-2097 GCA_050699675.1 Pseudonocardiaceae bacterium | reverse complement strand
GACGGGCACACCCTGGCGACCGCCAGGTTCGACCACACCACGCAACTCTGGGACGTCCGCGACCCCCGCAAACCCCTCCTGCTGACCACCCTCCGCGGCCACACCAGAGAAGTCAACGAAGTGGCCTCAGCCCCGACGGGCACATCCTCGCCACCGCGAGTTTCGACACCACCGCGCAACTCTGGGACGTCCGCGAACCCCGCCAGCCCCAACTGATAACCACCCTCCGCGGCCACATCAGCCTCGTTACCTCAGTGGCCTTCAGCGGCGACGGGCGCACCCTGGCCACCGTCAGCCACGACAACACCGCACGCCTGTGGGACATCAGCGACCCCCGCCAACCCACCCCTCTGGTCACCCTCACCGGCCACACAGATGACGTCGATGGGGTGGCTTTCAGCGGCGACAGGCGCACCCTGGCCACCGGCAGCTTCGACAGAACCGCTCGGCTGTGGGAAACCAACGTCGAAAATGTCGCCGATCGAATCTGTCGCGTCACCCCTACTATCACCACGAGCGAGTGGGATCAATACCTATCCAGCCTGCCATATCAACCCCCATGCCCGCGAGCTGCCCGATCAGCAGGACCCAGATAGCACGGGCGATAACCAGCTGCTGGATCTACTCGGTACCTTCGAAAATCCGACGGTCATCGGGGTCGGAGTGCAGTCCAGATAGCCGAGGTGTCGCCTGCCCGGAGTCCACCGACTTGGTGCCGTAGGGCGCGGGCGTGAGCTGGCGAGTGCGGGGCGCTCATACAGGCGTACTCAGCGCCGGGATAGTGGATCGGAAGCGCTCCTCGACCGCTTGCACGCTCGGACGCCCAGCGTGGGGGGCCAGCGCGCGGCGTACCGAGGTGACCTGTTCCAGGCTGTGGGTGCTGCGCAGCGAGCCGAGCAATGGGATCACCTGACCGAGCAGGTCACAAACCCGGTCGATGTTGCTGTGCGGGTTGCCCTGCGAAGGCAGGTAGGAGCGGGCGAGGGCGGTCGTGCCCAGGACGCGGCGACGCGCCAGGCCACCTGACGATGCCGAGTCCAGCACTTCAGGAGCCAGCCGCTGGACGTCATCGTGCCTGCCAAGGTCGCTGGCCATGCGCAGCATTTCGTAACTCATGTGTTCGGCTGTAAAGAACTTGAACCACAGCCGCTCGCCGGACGGGGCTGCTCGATCCAGCGCTCGTTGCGCGATCGAGCATGCCTGCATGCAGGCCCGCTGGTCACCCCGCAGAGCGTGCACGCGGCCTTGCCAGGCGGCGCAGCGGGCCGCCGTCAACGGCGAGCCATAGTCGAGTCCGGTACTGGCCAGATTCAGTGCTTGGGAGGCGTCGCCGAGCGAGTGCGCTTGCTGCGCCATGTCAACCAGGATGTGCGCCCCCAGTGCACGGTCCCCGCTGGCCTGGGCCAACCGTAGGGCCTGGATGAAATAGCGCTGGGCGAGCCCCTGCTTACCGGAATCCCAGCTCATATATCCGCACAGATCGCACAGCCGCGCCGTCGCGGCCATCAGTTCCCGGCCGATGGCGTCGTCGTAGCTGCCCTGGAGCAGCGGAAGCACGACCTGATTCACGTAGTGCAGGAGCGTGGAACGGGCATACCCGCCACCAAGCCGCTGATCGACATCGGTGAACGTCGCACACATCTCCCACAACGCGTCGATGTCGTTCTGACCGACGTGTCGACCGGCCCAGCCCTGGACGACCTCATCCTGGCGGTTCAGTAGCCACTCGCGCGTCGGTCCAGCAAACGCCGAGGCGACCCACGCCGCCGACGCGAGAATCGACCGCCGGTCCAAGTCCGCCCTCCACAGTTCCCCCACCACCTTAACGGTAGCTTCAGGTGTGGCGGGCCACGCGAGTCCCAAGTCACCCGAGCCAGACTCGCCACCGCTAGCCGGTGCGTCGCGGGTTGGTCGCTCGCGTTCGAGGTGCGGCCAGAGCCGTTCCAGCACCCCGCCAGTGTCCAGAACGCCATCCAGCCGCCGGGCAAGCGCCAAACTGGGAAATCGCTCACCCTTCTCGATCTTGCCGATCAAGGCGCCACTGTCATGAGTCCGCCGCCCCAGCGCAGCTTGCGACAGCCTGCGCAGCGTTCGCCA
>JBOHFU010000779.1:0-2098 GCA_050699675.1 Pseudonocardiaceae bacterium | reverse complement strand
CCCTGGCCGTCTACAACACGCACAGCGCTGCCGCAGGTGGGGACACGACTACCTGCTCAGGGCAGCGGCTGCGGGTCTACGCCGAGTTCCACCACCTCCTCACTGCGCGATACCTGCACCGCAACGGCTACCGCCACGCGTGGCCCGAGGTACACCCATGGCGGGAATCCGAGGTGCCCCGATGAGTGCGGGCTCGTCTCGTCCGGCAGTTCCCTCGGCGCATACCGGTCTGGATCGTGTGCTCGCCGACAGCGCCCTGCAGGAAATCCTCGCCCACCATGAGGGACAGCGCGTTCTCGTCCTGGCCCACGGCGAGACCATCCAGGCCGCCCACACGCTCCTCCTCGGCCTCGCTTCGGGAACCTGCCGCCACGCCGGGCGCTGAGCCACCACGCGACACGCCAGACATCACGGCCTGGCTCGCCGCCCGCGGTGAGCAATGGCTCCACCTGGCCAAGCCGATCCTGCCCGTCGAGCAACGGGCCGACATCCGCGCATACCTGCGTGAGCTGACCGAACTCGGCCCGCGCCCGCTCATGCCGTGTCACTTGGACTTCGCCCCGCGCAACCTCCTGTACGGCCCACAGCGCTCCCTCGGCGTCATCGAGCTCTGCACCCACCTCGGCACCCTCACCGCAGCCGTGTGAGCCACTGGCCGCACCCTCCCGGTCGGCACACCAACCTAAACGCAGGCCGAACACGCGACCGCCCCCAGACCCAGATAGCCGGCCGGGCCGGGCAGCTCACACGCGCCATGGACCCCAATGCCTGACGGATCTTGAAAGGTCCGGTTCAGCCCGTCTCGCATGGTTTGTGACCTGCTCGTTTGAGTCATCTCCGCATCGGATGTCACGGATCCGGCGGTTTTGCCCTCTGTCTGGTGCAGCGAGTGAGCTGGGAAGGAGCGTGATCGAGGTGCGGCTGACGACCGTTGAGCAGGACACGGACGAACGGGAAGTGCAGCGGCGTCTACCTGTCCTCGGTGCCTTCGGGGGGCGGTGAGCCGGTGGCCTGGCTGATTGAGGTGTAGCCCGCTTGGCGGGTGCGGCGCGCCAGGTCGCGGTGAATGTGGTGGGGCCACAGCGGTCCGCCGTAGATGAATCCGGTGTAGGCCTGGACGAGGGTTGCTCCGGCTGTGATCCGGGTCCAGGCATCGTCGGCGGTCTCGATCCCGCCGACGGCCACGAGGACCAGGCGATCTCCTACCCGGTTGTGCAACCGGCGCAGCACGGCAAGGGACCGGTCCTTGAGCGGGGCACCGGACAGACCGCCCGCGCCGATCGCCTCGACCTGCGCGGTGTCGGTGGCTAGTCCGTCTCGGGAGGTCGTGGTGTTGGTGGCGATGATGCCATCCAGTTCGAGTTCCAGGGCGAGGTCGGCCACGGCGTCGACGTCCTGGTCAGCGAGGTCTGGGGCGATCTTGACCAGCAGGGGCACGCGCCGTGGGCTGGCCTGGTCCAGCGCACGGCGAACGCCCACGAGCAGTGGCCGGAGGTGCTCGACTGCCTGGAAGTTGCGCAGGCCAGGGGTGTTGGGGGAGCTGACGTTGACCACCAGGTAGTCCGCGACGTCGGCCAGCAGCTCTGCGCTGGCCACGTAGTCGATGACCGCCTTGTTCTCCGGGACGGTCTTCGTTTTGCCGATGTTGACCCCGACTACGACACCCCGACCGCGGCGGCGGGCGCGCAGGCGCTCGGCGGCAGCCGCCGAGCCGGCGTTGTTGAACCCCATCCGGTTCACCAGGGCCCGGTCGGCCGCCAGGCGAAACAGTCGCGGCGTCGGATTGCCCGGCTGAGGGTGTGCCGTCACGGTGCCGATCTCAATGAAGGCGAACCCCAACGCGCCCAACGCATCGGCGCCCAGCGCGTCCTTGTCGAAACCCGCCGCCAGGCCCAATGGTCCGGGCAGATCCAGCCCGAGCGCACACACCCGCAGCACCGGATCGCGAGGGACCAACCAGCGGCCCAGCAACCATCCCAACCCCGGCACCGCGGCCACCGCGCGGATGAGCCCGAAGCCCAGACAGTGCGCAGTCTCCGCAGGGACGTGCCGGAAGAAGATCGAGAACAGCAGCTTATACATGGCCTTCCACACACAA
>JBOHFU010000778.1:0-2102 GCA_050699675.1 Pseudonocardiaceae bacterium | reverse complement strand
CATCCGTGGGTGGCTGAGTAGCCCATCCGCGGCTGCACCCCGCCTCGTTCCTACGTTTCTGAGCTGTCTTACGGCTTGGGTAGCGCAGGAGGAGAACGGGGTGCTGGGGGTCAAGGTATGGCGTCGGTTGCTGGGTGTCGATGATCGCACTGTCATCGAGGGGGTGGAGTTCGACGAGGAGGCCGACGCGGTGGTCGCCCATGTGCGCCCGCGGCGGCTACGCAAGCGCCGGTGCGGGCGCTGCGGCCGGCGGGCGCCGGGCTATGACCAGGGCGAGGGCCGCCGCCGGTGGCGGGCGCTGGACCTCGGCGAGCTGCGTTCGTTCCTGGAGGCCGACGCGCCGAGGGTGAAGTGCCCCACCCACGGCCCGACCGTCATCGGGGTGCCCTGGGCTCGCCACGCCGCCGGTCACAGCCGGGCCTTCGACGACACCGTCGCCTGGCTGGCGGTGCACACCTCCAAGACCGCGATCGTCGAGCTGCTGCGCATTGCGTGGGTCACCGTCGGAGCGATCGTGGCTCGCGTGGTCGACGAGGCCCGAGCGGCGGTCGATCCGTTCGACGGGCTCCGCCGGATCGGTATCGACGAGATCTCCTACAAGCGCGGCCACCGCTACCTGACCATCGTCGTGGACCACGACACCGGCCGGCTGGTCTGGGCGGCCAAGGGGCACGACCAGAAGACGCTCGAGGGGTTCTTCGACCTGCTCGGCGAGCAACGATCGGCCGAGATCAGGCTGGTTTCCTGCGATGCCCAGGAGTGGATCAGCGACATCGTCCGTCTGCGCTGCCAGAACGCCACGATCTGCCTGGATGCGTTCCACCTCGTCAAATGGGTGACCGACGCGCTCGACGAGGTCCGGCGGGAGACCTGGAACGAGGCCCGCCGCGCCGGGATGCGCACCCACGCCCGGGACCTCAAGCACGCCCGCTACGCGCTGTGGAAGAACCCCGAGGACCTCACCGCCCGCCAGGAGGCCAAGCTGGCGTGGGTCGCCAAGGTCAATCGCCGGCTCTACCGGGCCTACCTGCTCAAAGAGCAGTTCCGGGCCATCATCGCCATCAAGGGCCGCCGCGGGTTGAAGATGCTCACGGCGTGGCTGGCGTGGGCAGCCCGCTCGCGCATCCCTGCCTTCGTCGAGCTCGGCCGCCGCATCCGCAAGAACCTCGCCGGCATCGAGGCCGCCCTGCTGAACGACCTATCCAACGCCCTGATCGAGTCGACCAACACCAAACTGCGGCTACTCACCCGCGTCGCCTACGGCTTCAAAGAACCCGAGCACCTCATCGCCCTCGCCCTGCTCGACCGCGGCGGCTACTGCCCCCCGCTGCCCAGCAGAACCCGCTGAGCTACCCGACCGCCAGCACCAACCCCCCAGGAGTCCGCGCCGCGCCCGCCGCGACGCCCACCGCCTCAGCGACGCTCGACCTGAACAACGCCGAGTCCGACATGGTGAGGTCGATCACCGCCACGGCCGCCACATCGGCATCGACCCGCCCAGCCTCGGCCAAATCCATGACTTCCCGAGCCAGCGCCGCCCGGCGTGTCGGGGTGTCCAGACCGGTCACCACCGGTTCCAAAGCGGCATCGAACTCGTCGGGGTCATCCACCGCCGCCCGCGCCCTCATCAGCTCCGGCGTCACCAGCGCCGGCAACTCCACCTGCAACGTCAAGTCGATCTCAGGAAGGCGGACAACCTCGCCGAACAGCTCACCGAACTCGTCCCTCGTGACACCCACCAGCCGCCTCGCCGCCCTGCGGCTCTGCCCGGCAAGAAACGCCCTGGCCAACTCCTCCGGACCCGGCCCGCGTCTCACCCCGCAGCAACGCTTGACCTTCCTACCGCTGCCGCACCCGCACAGGTCGTTCCGACCCGGCCGAACCCCCGCACATCCAACCCCCATCCCCATGGCTGGCCATCCTCGCACCACCAACCCCATGACACGCGGATGGACCCACGGAACGACGAGGAGAGCCCTTTTTATGCGAGGCCAATCCTCGGCCATCCACCGGGCGATCGCCTCGTCGTCTCGTTCCACCGCCCGCCGGGCCGGCCGCTGACGGCTCCAGCCCAGCTTGTCCCGCAGCAGCTTCCACACATG
>JBOHFU010000777.1:0-2102 GCA_050699675.1 Pseudonocardiaceae bacterium | reverse complement strand
TGACGGTAGGCGAGCTACCTGCCGGACGTCTGCTTGGTGGCGGTGTCCAGCACGTCCTGCAGCGCGGTCCGGGCGACGTCGGGCCCGAACCGTTCCGCCACTGCAGTGGCCCCAGCCTCGGACACCGTGCGCCACAGCACGTCGTCGTCGAGCAGCGCCACCACCCGGTCGGCGAACCCGGCGGCGTCTGCGGCCACCAGCACGTGCTGACCGTCCACGATCTGCATCCCCTCGGCAGCTACCGGCGTGCACACCGTGGGCAGGCCAGCGGCCATGCTCTCGCCCACCTTCCCCTTCACGCCGGCCCCGAACCGCAGCGGCGCCACTGACAGCCGGCACCGCTGGTGCAACAAGGCCAGATCAGGCACCCAGCCGTGCACCTCGACGGTGTCAGCGGCCAGCTCCAGCACGTCAGGCGACGGGTTGCTGCCCACCACGTGCAGCACAGTTCCCGGGTGCCGCAGGTGCACCAGCGGCAGCACGTCATGGACCATCCAGGCCACCGCATCCCGGTTGGGCAGGTGGTCGAAGCTCCCGACGAACAGCAGCCCGGCGCGTCCCCGCGGCCCGGGCACCTCGCCAGCCGCGTGGTGCACGTTGGACAGCACCCGCACGTCGGCCTCCGGGACCAGGCTGCGCAGCAGTTGCTGCTCGTCGGGGGAGACCACCAGAGTCAGGTCGGCGGCCCGCACCAGCCCCAGCTCCAGTTCCCGCGACGCAACCGCCTTGCCCGCCAGCCGCGCTGCACCCTCCTCATCGCCTGCCGACGCGGCCAGGTCGGCCTGCCGCCGCAGACGCAGGAAGTGCAGGTCCACGGTGTCGTAGCCGACCAGGCAGCGCGGCGCGAGCATCCGCAGCTCCTCCAGCAGTTTCCAAGCCACCTGCGGGCGGGACAGTAAAGCCAAGGTGAGCGCCGCACCCGCCGCACGCAGGAAGGTGGCCTGACCGGCGGCGTCGGGGATCACGGTGATCCCGTGGCGCTGCAGTTCGCCGGTGTAGGGCTGCAGGAGGGCACCGTTGGCGGGGAAGAACACCACCCGCTGGCCCAGCTCGACCAGCGCCAGCAGCAGCCGGTGCATGCGCATCGATCCGGAGTCACGGTCGGGGGTGGGAACCTGGTGGTCGGCGACGAGTACCAGGCCACCCCCGTGCCCGGCCGGCCCCCGCTGCCGCGCCAGCCACACGTTGAACTCGCTGGCAGCCGGCAGGTGATCGGCCAGCGACGGCGCCCACTTCTCCACGAACATCGCGCGGTTGATCTCCTGGTACCGCTTGACGCCGGCGCCGACGTCGGTGCCATGTGAGACACCCTCGTGGTGCATGACCACCGCGCGCGGCTCGACGATCGTGCGGTGTCCCGTCGCCCGGATGGCGAAGGCCAGGTCGGTGTCTTCGTAGTAGGCCGGCGCATACCGCTGGTCGAACCCGCCGACGGCGTCGAACAGGTCCCGGCGCACCAGGATCGCCGCCCCGGAGCAGTAGTCGACGTCACGCCGCACCTGGAACTCAGGCGCGCCGGCGTCCCGGTCCCGCCCGTAGTTCCAGCCGGAACCGTCAGCCCAGATGATGCCGCCACTTTCCTGCAGCCGCCCGTCCGGGTACACCAGCGCCGCGCCGACCAGGCCGATCCGGTCGTCCGAGTCGGCGGCGCTGACCAGCGCGTCCAGCGCGCCGGGCCGCACCTCGGTGTCGTTGTTGAGAAACAGCAGGTAGGCCCCGCGGGCGTGGCTCGCGCCGAGATTGCACGCCCCCACGAACCCGACGTTGCGCTCGGTGCGTACCAGCCGCACACCCGGGCTGGCCGCCACCAGCTCAGCGGTGCGATCCGGTGAGGCATCGTCGACGACCAGCACCTCGAACGGCACCGCAGGGCGGTGCTGCTCGATGCTGGCCAGGCACGCCCGGGTGTACTCCCACTTGCCGTGCACCGGCACGATCACGCTGAGCAGCGGCGACGTGCTGGTGCGCAGCTCCACCGGGCCGGGAGTCTGCGGCGCCGACGCCGGCGCCAGCCCGCGTCCCAGCGCGCGCTCGTAAAGGTCACGGCGCAGCGTTCCGCGGGGCGCCGCACGCTCGACGGTGCCCCGGTAGCGGGAGATCAG
>JBOHFU010000776.1:0-2105 GCA_050699675.1 Pseudonocardiaceae bacterium | reverse complement strand
ACACCCTCCAGATCCAACACGACCACCGAACCCCCTGGGCGCAAGTGCACGAGACCGTGCTCGCCAACCTCGACCGGCTCTGTCATCCCTGCCACCAACGCAAGACCCATCAGGGCTGGGCCCTGGTCGAGGGCAAGGGCCGACGACCCCTCGTGCCACCTGACGACCCCCGCCACCCCAGGAACCGCGCCCATCGACCACGGGGCGACCCCACCCCGTTCGACAGCGACGCCGCCTAGAGGCCTTGGGCCGGCGAAGCCGGCGGGAATGAGTCAAGTTTCATTGGTGGGTGGTCTTGGTTCATGCGGCGACGCCGGCTTGTCGGGCGATGCGGTCGGCTTGGGTGGCGGCGCGGTCGAGCGCGGTTCGTAGCGGGCTGGTGGGGTCGGCGAGGTCGGCTAGGCCGTGGCGGAGGAAGCGGCTGGCGTGGCCAAGGAAGACGGCGGTGGTGAACCCGAGGGTGGTTGGTCGGTAGCGGTGGGTGCCGGGGATCCGCTCGATGAGTCCGTGCAGGCGGAGGCGACGCAGGTCGTAGGTCATCTGCCCGGGGGTCAATGAGTCGGCGCTGCGGCCGAGGAGGGGCGCCACGTGGGCGCGTAGATCGCGGTTGGCGAAGCCGTTGGGCAGGAGACGGAACACGACGAGCGCGGCCAGCAGAGCATGCACGCGGGGATCAGCGAAGCGGAGGGCCGCCACCCGGCGGCCGTCGAGGTCGAGGGGGTGAGCTACCTGAGCGAAGGCGGCTTCCCCGGTGGCGGGGTCGTGGCTGATTCGTTGGACGGCCAGGAGCCGTCGGTTGGCGGAGAAGCCGACCTCCCGGAGTGCGGGCAGGTTGTGCAGCCGTTTGCCGATGCTGAAGTCACGGGCGTCATTGATGGTGGTCTCGGTGCGAAGAGCGACTCCTTCCTTGTGGTACTGCTTCACGCGGCTGGCCTTGTACTCGACGTGCAGCGACGGGATGACCCCGTCGGTGAAGATCCGGGTCCGGAACCGGCCCGGTGTCGGGTGCTTGCCGCGGCGCACGATGCGGCGGTCGAAGATGGCCGAGACCCGGTCGGGTCGGCCCAAGTCGATGTTGTCGCGCACGACTTCTTCGAAGAAGATCCGTCCCGCGAGGGGCCGGTCCAGGACCTGGGTGAGGGAGAACTCGGCCTGCAGGATCGAGATGTCGTAGCGGTAGCCGGCGCGACGGTCTCCGGCGGTGAACGGATGCGGCAGCGTGGCCAGCCACTTGCGCACGAACCGGTCGATCCTCTTGGCGTCGAGACGGTCGCAGATCTGCTGGAGTCGCTTGGGGTCCTGGCAGGACGCGAAGCCGTTGTCGAGCGGTTCGAAGCCCAGTCCCGCCTTGGCCGCATGGCGCTTGGCCCACTCGTTGCCGTTCAAGCAGACCTTGGCGTTGTAGGGGAAGTACGTGCCGAACTTGATGAAGAACGGCCCGAAGTCGCGGTCGACGGCATAGATGTAGAAGTGGTTCACGATCGCGCTGCGTCGCACCAGCCACGGGTAGGTGGCCCCGGTGATCGGGTTGCGACGCTTCTCGGTGCGGAACACCGAAGTCTTCTCCTGGGCCCGCCCGACGAACAGGACGCCCTCCTCGCCGTCAAAGCTCGCCAGGTAGCGGTGGGCGACATCGTCTTTGCGTTCACCGGGCCGGAAGTCGACCAAGTCGACACCGTGATCAGCGACGAAACGATGGATGTCAGCGACAAAGGCCTTCGAGATCGGATCCATCAGCGCTGAGGACACGAACGGGAAGCCCCGATGCAGCTTGAAGAAGCCGACCACACCGAGCTCGTGCTGGAGGCGAGGTTGATACAGGTTGAGGTACATCCGGTCGATGCACTCGAGCTCGAGGGTCACGTGCTGGCCGAGGACCTCGGCCACGCTGCGGGGTAGCGTCACGTCGGACTCCGGTCGTCGTTGGCCCGTTGGCCACCAACCGCTTCGGGCGGTTCAACCGCGAGGCCTACTACCTCGCACCAGCAATGCGCTCGGCCGGAGTCCGCGCCCGTCGGGGAGTTCGCCCCGCCCGGCCCCGGGTCAGAACCCACCTGAACCAGCCGCGAACACCGACTCGTCGGGCTGGGGCGAAGCCCCGTTAG
>JBOHFU010000775.1:0-2107 GCA_050699675.1 Pseudonocardiaceae bacterium | reverse complement strand
CCTTGGGCCGTGGCCTGGTCACGATCCGGGCGGCCTGTTCGGTGTCGTCGGGCAGACCACCGCATGCCGCACACCACGGGTCGGGCAGGAAAGGGTGCACCCTGGTCACCAACCCGGCCAGGTCCACACGCACCAGGGCATTGCGCGTCCGCGCCCGCTGCAGGCCGGCTGTGACGCACGTCAGCTCGGCGGCGACCAGCGCTGCGATCAGCTCAGCGCCGCACATGGTCAGCCACGACCCGGACGGGGCGGCGAGCTCGGCGGCGAACCGCTCGACCAGCCGGGAGAACTCCTTGGCGTCGGAATGGGCGGCGTGCCGGCGAGTCTGGGCGCACACCGCACAGCCGGCTCGGCCGGGCAGCGTGCACGGGCCGATGACCGCATGTCCGCCCTCGACGTAGGCGGGCAGCCACGGGACTCCCCGCGCCAGGCACTCGGCGTTGAACGTACTGTGCAGGTCGGGCTCCCACCCGTCGCTGGCGAGCACAGCGACACCGCAGCCGTCGATGCTGGCGTGGCCTGCCTGACGGCCCGTGGGGGGGTTCAGCGTGAGGTCGAGACGCAGGACCGGGCAGGTGCCCGCCAACCGCCGTGCCAGCGTCGTGTGCACCAGACCCTGGCCGGCCAGCCCGACGGTGGCCGCCCGATCGGGCGCGAGGGATACCGTCGTCATGTGGCTACCTCGGCTCCACGACCAGGTTGACGCCTCACAACTCCCCCATCGCCATCGGTCCGACCGCTCCCACCCGCCATTACCCAATCCGCACACCAGGCTGGAAGCCGCGCGACAAACAAAAGGCTGCGCTGAGATCCCCGGGTCGATAGGCTGTCGCACATCGACACCGACAGTCTAAACGACTAATCGGACATTACCCGCGTCGTTCTCAACGGTCATCACCCTTACAGTACCGATCTAAACCATATCCCAACAGGACCACCCAGTACCTCTGGTACTACCCCCACCCCTTCCGTGAACTCGACGCCAGCCACATTGCAGTCCTGCCAGACGTCGCTCTCGTCGAGTTCACGGGGCGGGGGGGTCCTGAAAGTACCGGGTCGGGCAATTGCGGAATGGTCAGTAATGGTACGGAGACGGTGATGCCGTGGCGAAAGTATGCCGATAGCTTCCAATTTGTCTCTGACGCCCAGGTCCGGAGCGGGAAGTGCCCAGAGCGGAAACGAATAGTGTGCCGGTGCTGATCGTCGGCGCGGGTCCCGCAGGATTGACCACGGCGATCACGTTGGCGCACCAGAGCATCGGATCGCTGCTGATCGAACGACGGGACGACGCGTCGGATCACCCCCGGGCCACGGTGATCAGTACCCGTTCGATGGAGCTGTTCCGCTCGTGGGGCCTGGAAACGCGGATCCAGGCCGGGTCGGTGGACGTCACACCCGCGGCCTGGGTAACCGCGACCCTCGCCTCGGCGCAGGGCTGCGTCATGCCCGTCGGGCTCCCGGACCGCGCCCAGGCCGCCGCGATCAGCCCCACCGGGCCGGCCTGGGCCCCACAGGACCACCTGGAGTCGGTACTGCTCACCCACCTCAGGACCCACCGGGGCACCCGGGTCCAGTACCGCACCGGACTGAGCGCACTCGACCAGGACCACGACGGCGTGCGCGCGACACTGCACGATCAGGCAAGTGGCACCGTGACGACGGTCGGGGCCCGCTTCGTGGTGGCCGCCGACGGAGCCCACAGCACGGTGCGAAACGCGCTCGGCATCCCGATGCACGGCCCGGACCGCGTACGCGAATCCCTGCTCGCGCTGTTCGTGGCTCCGCTGTGGGACGTGGTCGGCGTGCGCCGCTACGGGATCTACCTGACCGGGCAGGCCGAAGCGGAGGGCCTCTTTGGCATACCCGCAACCGGGCAGGCCAAGGCGGAGGGCGTCTTCATCGCGGCCGGCGGCGATCGCTGGATGTACGGGCGGGACTGGGAGCCCGGCCGGGAACAGGTCACCGATTACCCCGCCGACAGGCTGATCCGGCTGATCCAACTCGGCGCCGGAGTACCCGCGCTGGCGCCGCGGCTGCTGCGAGTGGGCGGCTTCACCTTCGCTGCCCAGCTCGCCGACCGCTTCCGCGAGGGGCGTGTCTTCCTGGC